>CBIHRH010000020.1:0-19292 GCA_966212365.1 uncultured Emticicia sp.
AATCTGGGAATTATACACTTTGAGCAGTGGATTCTGAGAAATATCAGAGTAGTCTTTGAGAAGTGTTGGCAACTTCTGATAGAATTGCATAGAATCGGCTGATATATTGCCAGTAGGAGAACCCATCAATTGCCCTAAACGAATGCGTTGTGTACGCTCATTCTGTTGGCTTTGATAAAGCAGAAGCTTCGCTTTTGATACCTCTGCACTGGCAAATGAGCTATCAATACCTGCCCTTAACCCCGAAATTACTTTAGCATTCGTGGCATCACGAAAGGTTTGCGCTCTTTGCAGGTTCACTTCCTGAATTCGTACGGTTTTCTGAAAAACCAGAAGTGCCAGATAGGCATCTATTACCTTTACCTGTTGTTGGAATATCTCGTTTTCGTAATCAAATTGCTGGCGCACTGCCGCTTTCTGGGCTACCTCAATATTAGCTTTGATTTTACCAAACGTAAAAGCCTGCCAGTTTACCTGAATATTGGTAAAACTACCCCACACAGGTTGATAGATATTCTCGGGACGGATACCACCCGAAACTGATGGAAACGGACTTTGTAGCGGGAAAGTAGCTCCTGCAAGGCTATTGTTTGTCGCCAATTGATATTGATGTTGTGCAATTACATCAGGCAAGCTTTCAGTCTGAGCGGCTTTAAGAGTAAACTCAGCTATATTCTTTTCAGCCTTTTTAGCTTTAATGGATGGATAATTTTTGACAGCCAGATTAATAGCCTCCGGCAAACTTATTTTGTGTAGCTCTGGCACTACCTGCTGACTAAAGGCTAAATGCTGAAACAGCAGACAACTCACAAACAAATACTTCTTTTTCATTCTAAAAAGGAAAATTAAGGCAGTGTTTTAGACTATGCACCTATTGGTGCAGGTACAAAAACAAAAGTCCAATCACATTCTTAGAAAGTCCTTAGCAGGAAATTAAAAAATTCTTAAAGTGAGAGATGAGGCAAAGAAATAGTAAAAGTAGAGCCCTGCGTGGGTTCACTAGCTACGGTAATATGTCCACCATGCAAGTCTATGATTTTCTGACAAATAGATAAACCTACACCAAAACCCTGCATTTCAATAGCATTCTCACCTCTATAAAAAGGTTCAAAGATATTAGGCAGGTCTTCTTTCTGAATACCTATGCCTTTATCCACTATCTGAACGATACAGTCTTTATCGTTAAAGTCTATCAAAACATCAACAGGCTGCTGATTGCTATATTTAATAGCATTGTCTAATAGATTCAAAAAGGCATTTTTAAGCAGAGATTCGTTGCCTTTAATAAGCGTAAAGTGCTCGTCTGGTGGGATGTTGACAAAGTTGACTTTAACAATGGCGTCAGGTTTATTATGTTTTAGTTCGTTTTGCAATGAAAGTAATAGTTCTTCAATGCGGATATTCTGAATTTTAGAGAGATTAAAATTATCAATCGGACGAGCCATTTGTAAGAGGCTATTAGATAATGAAATCAGCTTATCCGTATCTTCAAGAATATTACGTAGGATTTTTTCGTATTCTGCTGAACTTAGTTTTTCTTCTAATCCCAATTGTACTTCTGATTTAATGCCTGCCAAAGGCGTGCGTAATTCATGAGAAGCATGTGATACAAAGCTTCGTTGTTGCTCAAAACTTAATTCTAATCGATTGAGCATCTGATTAAAATTGTGCGCCAGTTCAGCTATTTCGTCTTTATTATTACCCTCATTAACCCGTTTCCTTAAATTCTGTGCGGTTATCTGGGCAATCTGTTGATTAATTCCCATAATTGGTCGCAAAGCTTGTCCGGCAAAGAACATTCCGCTTATAATAACCACCAGAATAATCAGCAAGAAACTTATAAATAGAGTTTGACGCAGACTTTTCAAATTACTCTCTCCATCTACGTCTATACCAGATTCTATAACAATGAAGTTATCAAATTTGCCATCAAACAAAATTCCAAGATTTTCGCGGTCTTTGATTCTAAACTCAACTGCATTCTGCATTTTTATTTTGTCAAGTAGAGCAAAATCAAATTCTTTGGGTACTGCTTCGGCATTTGAGAAAACCAGCTGGTTCTTTGTATTGAAAATATAAACCTCTTCGCCCTCCAAACGGTTCACCGAGGTTTTATCCATTACTCTTATTAATTCAGGTGAAAAGCCTTTTACATCAAATAATAGTCTTGCAGTTGTAATGGCTCTTTTGCTTAGTCGCCCTCTGAAAGTTTCCTGACGTTTTTGTTCTTCTCTATAATAAATAAATCCGGAAAAAATCAGGAGATTCAATGCTACTATCAACGAAAACTGAAAGACAATTTTATATCTGATTTTCATGCGTATAAATCCATTGAGTGATTAGGTTTAATTGCGAATCATGAATTGTGAATTAGCGAATTAATCAATGATACTTACCACAGAGTAGCACAAAGTTTTGCGCGGAGTTACACTCTACGGTTCATGATATTGATGTATAATGTTTTCAACCCTCAATTCATCTATATCTTAAATCCCTTTTACATTTTTCTGTTTACATTGTTCGGTGTGGCACTCTGCCCCATGCCCTATGCTATTCCTCTCTCAATACATATCCTAATCCCGATTTGGTATGGATTAGTTTAGGCTGAAAATCTTTGTCAATTTTCTTGCGCAGATAATTAATATAGACTTCTATTATATTGGTACTGGAATCAAAGTTTAAATCCCAAACATTTTCGGCTATATCCATTTTAGACAGTACTCGTCCGCGGTTCCTGGTCAGATATTCCAGTAAAGCAAACTCTCTGGCAGTCAGATCAATTATTTTGCCCGCCCGAACCGCCACTTTTTTATCCAGATGAATTTCAAGATCGGCTACCCGCAAAATTTCTTTAATAGCCTTTATAGGAACCTGTGAATTACGTCTTAATAAGGCATTGATGCGAGCAAACAGTTCTCTGAAATCAAAGGGTTTTACTATATAATCATCGGCACCATTATCTAATCCCTCTACTTTATCTTCTATTTCACCTAGTGCCGTCAACATTAATATCGGTAGAGAGGGTTTCTGTCCTCTGATAGCAAAGCACACGTCAAAGCCATTCATCAACGGTAGATTAATATCAAGAATGACTAAATCAAAGGGCTCAGAAATGGCTTTTTTTAGGCCGACGTGTCCATCAAAAGCTACATCGGTATCAAAGCCATTCTTAGCTAATCCTTTTACTAGATTATCCGAAATCCGACGATCGTCTTCTATAACAAGTATCTGCTTTCTTTCCAATGTGTTTAAAAATGATTCATGATTACCAGTGCAAAGTGAAATGAATAACTTAGAAAGTAATTAGGTTAGAATTAAAATTCGCTTAAAAGAATTTGCCTTCTAATTATCTATATAAACAATTTTACTCCTGAAAAGGAACAATAAACGGCAAAAAAAATAATCCTGATTATCAGGATTATTTTTCAAATTTAAAACATATGAAATTTGACTACTGAAAGGTTTTCCGTGACACGGCTACTACTCATCCGAGAAAGGCCGTGGTACGATTAATTCCCAAGTACCCGTGCCACGCCTTTTTCGGACGAGTAGTAAGCGTGTCACGGGGTTGGAAGGATTACCACCCAGGATTCTGGCCTAATTTTGGATTGGTTATCAGGTCGCCTGCCGGAATTGGATATAAATAGTTTTTGTCTAAGAATTTTCTAGGAATATTGTTCAACCATGTTAATTCCCCTGAATCTCCGTTGGCCAATAGCTGTGGATTTGCCTTCCCTCCTACAACCGGAGCAACCTCTACATAAGTAACACCTGCTACTCTGTTGGCAGGTAAGGTTTTGTAAAAAGCTACATCCAGTATGCCATCTTCGTTCAAATCCATTGGTTTATCCAATTCAGGCACGTACATGCCGTTCCATTCCATTTGCATCAGTTCACCTCTTTTCCATCTTACAATATCGTCAAAGCGGAAACCCTCCAGACAAAGCTCGATACCTCTTTCACGACGTACTTCTAAGATTGTAGGGTCAGAAATATTCGGGAAATATTTCTCTTGCAGATATGGGTCTACTACGGTTGGTTTTGAACTCAGACCACCTGTGATACCTGCTCTTTTTCTTAAAGCTCCGATGGTTGCCGCCCAGTCTGCATCAGTCAATGTGCCTAATTCAGCTTTGGCTTCGGCGTATGCTAATAGTACCTCAGCAAAGCGGAAGATACTTACTGAATTGATGTTCAAATCGCGGGTATCATAATACACGTCATCCATCGCCCATTTGATTGGCATATAGCCTGTATAAGTATATGAGAATACCGGAGGCGCCGGAACAGGCGCACCTGCACTGATTCTTTTATAATCGCCCGAACGAATAGTTTGTTGTAATCTTTTATCACGGCCTTTTACCTCATCTTTAAACAACATGGTTTTGTAGTCGGGATTGTTAGTAAAAGGTGTTCCGTCGATATTCAGATAGGTATTAATGAACGTACGGATAAAGCTGGCTTTATCGCCATAAGTACCACTCGTCCAATACCAGTTAGCATCGTTCAAAGTATTCAAAGCTAAATCACAAACGGCTGAAAGCATTACCTCAGTAGCGATAGGCGCAGGGTTCTGAAATACAGTACGGTACGATTTATCTGTTCCGGCACCTTCGTATAGTTTATATCCTCCTTTGTCCATTACTTCCTTAGCGGCTGTAGCTGCCTGATTCAATAGATTAGCCGCCGAACCTGTCAAACCTAAATTAGTATGGTATTTTCTGAATGTACCTTCGTGCAAAGCTACTCTTGCTTTGAAAGCATAGGCTACATATTTAGTTACCAGACTACGTGTTCCTTCGCTTGTAGCTGTAATATTCTGGCAAGCATAATCAAGGTCGGCTAATACCGAGTCCATTACCATCACACGAGAATCACGGCCTTTATAAAGCAGTTCAGTATCGGTTACTTCCAAAGGTTTGCCAATCCAAGGCACGTCGCCAAATCTTTTTACTTTAGCGAAATAAAAATAAGCTCTGAAAAATTTCGCAATACCCAAGTAGTTTTTTCTGACTGCCACGGGCACTTTAGGGTCGGTACAGTTGGCAATAAAATAGTTGATATTACGTAAATCGCCCCAACTCCAATCGGTACTTACCTGCGCGCTATAGTTGCCTTCGGTAATAAACGGAGGTGTGTCTTTTCTTGCTAAATAGTCAGACATCGCATCGGCTCTATGCAGGTTTCTACCATTAAACATGGTGTAAAACGAGTTGGTATAGAGAATCAAGCCGCTTTCGTTCGAAAAGATCGGGCCTTTTGAGGTAGTTGCCTGTGGTAATTCTTCCAGATCGCAACTGCTAATCAGAACCGCAAAAAACAGGAAATAAATATATTTAAGTTTCATAATGTATTCAGATTTAGAAATTAGAATGTAATAGATAAACCAACCGTCACACTTTTCATCAATGGATAATTATAACCATCGCCTGAATTACCTCCCGGATTAAACACCTGGTCAGAGGCTACTGCATTTTCTACATCTATATCTCTGGTAATTTTATGTAATGGTGAGAATGTGAAGAGGTTTTCTGCCGAAACAAATACTCTTGCGCCTGATGCACCAATTTTCGACATGGTTGTTCTTGGCAGATTATACCCTAACTGAATGTTTTTCAGACGCGCATAAGCTACATTCTGTAAATATTTGGTTTGAGCTGCCACCAATGTACCGTTGGCATTACTTGCAATACGAGATACGTATCTTGGGAAATAGGCATCCACATTATCTTCTTTCCAGATATTGCCTATCTGGCTTTTCGGAATACCACCATACGGACGGTTATATTGTCCCCAGAAAAGACTCGCTTCTGAACTTGGATACCAGTCTTGCTTGCCAACTCCTTGCACAAACGCCGAGAAGAAGAAGTTGTTCCAGTCAGCGCCTAACATTACACCATAAGTATATCTTGGTGTTGAGTTACCGATGATTGATCTGTCACCCGGATTTGATACACGGCTTGTTCCATTATCAATTTTCCCATCACCGTTTATGTCTTTGAATTTAATATCACCCGGAAACCACAAACCACTTGAAGCTGTTCTGAAAATGGCCTGACTAGCACTGTTTTTCACATCTTCCGCCGATTTGAAGAATCCTTCAGTAGTGTATCCCCAGATTTCACCTACAGTCTGGCCTTCATAATAATCGCTCAATTGTTTTTCAGGATTATTATATTTGGTTATCACTGCGGTGTAATCAGCCAATGTCAATCTGATATCATAATTAAATGGTTTGGCTCCAACTGAGAATTTGTCTCTGTAGGAGAGCATCATTTCCCAACCGGTGGTTTTTAAATCGGCATAGTTTCCTTTAGGTGCTGTGGCCCCAAATACTGCCGGAAGTGTCAAGCCTACGGTGAACATATCGGTGGTGGTTCTGATATAGGCATCTCCTACAAAATTCAGGCGATTATTCAGCATTGATAGGTCTAAACCAATGTTTTTGGTAGTTGCTGTTTCCCATGTTAAGCCTTCAGGTAAAACAGTCGGGTTTCTGGTAATCTGTGGTCTTTGTCCGGCCAGAATTACTGATGATTGTGAAATACCGAATTGCTCTAAATAAGAATAAGATCTGATATTACCGTTTCCTAGTGAACCATAAGAAGCACGTACTTTCAAGTCAGAGATTATATTCTCAGGCACTTTCCAGAATGATTCTCTTGAAAGTCTCCAACCTAATGATAACGATGGGAAGAAAGCATAACGTTGAGTAGCAGGGAATTTAGAAGAGCCGTCGTATCGTGCGTTTACTTCAACCAGATAGCGATCTTTGAAAGAGTAGTTTAATCTTGAGAAACCTCCCATAATTTTCCATCTTTCCCAATCACCCTGAGTAGTAATGGCTTGTCCTAATGCTAAACTGATATCGTTGGCATCTTCAAAGATAAGGCCGTTACGTTGGGTTGTTAATCTTTTATAAGTCGACTGCTCATAGTTATACCCTACCATAAATTTCAAATAATGGTCTTCTTTAAAAGTATTTTCATACTCTGTATAGAAGTTGGTGGTCATATAAGTAGTTTCTCTGAACACATTGCTCAGGTAGTTGGTAGTTGTACCTACATAAGCAATTACACCGGGTTTGATACTATAAGGAACCGGAATAGCCTTAGCTACATCGTTATTATCTGTATTCTGAATAGTAAAGTCTCCTTTGATTCTGAATTTATCCTTAAAGAAATTCGTGGCGAATCCGGCTGTATTTCTGAATACTTTCTTATTATTATCAATCCCGTTTTTGCCATAGTAAAAATCACCTACGGTATAGGCAGCAGAAGCTGTGAGAGTTCCATCAGGATTCAACAATGGTGACAATGGGTGACCTTCATCGGCAATATTCCGCCAGATACCACCACCTTCACCCACGTTTGAAGGGTTATGGTATTTCATATCAGAATACTGCGACATATTGGTAATTTTTAACCACGGATATAGCTGAATAGCTCCTTTACCTGTAAAGTTAAAAACACGGTAATCGTCAGAATTATAACGGAATAAGCCATCTTGTCCGAAATAGCGACCTGTCAATAAATAACTCGCTTTATCGCTGCTACCCGAAATACTCAGATTATGCTCTTTCGAGTTGGTCATATCTTTGTACAATAAGTCATAATAAGCCGTATTGCCATAATACACATACTCGCCTGTTACAGGGTCAATTTCTACTTCATTGGTGATACCTGCTTCTTTTCTGCGTTTGATTTCGGCCAGATATGCCTGTGAGAATTTCAAAGTCTTGTTAGCATTTTGCGGGTAAGTACCTCCGAAATTCACAAAAGACTCAGCAAACATCGATGCCCATGTATAGCCATCAGTTACTAAGTCCGGCTTGGCAATAGGCGATTTAAACGAGTAGTTAGTAGAATAAGTAACGCTGGTTTTGCCGGCCGATGGGTTTTTGGTGGTAATCAATACCACACCGAATACCCCTCTTGCACCATAGATAGAAGCCGAAGCAGCATCTTTTAATAAGGTAATGCTGGCAATATCGCTAGGGTTCAATAAACTTGGGTCGCCCTCTACGTTGTCAATCAATACCAACGCACTACCGCCCTGCCCGATTGAGGTTGTACCCCTGATATTGAAAGCAGGTGCCTGGTTTGGCTTTCCATCACCCATTTTCACATTCAGGTTAGGCATTACTCCTTGCAAACCCTGGTTAACGTTAGTCACTGGGCGATTCTCAAATACTTCGCCTGTTACCTGGTCAACGGCTCCTGTCAGGTTGGCCTTCTTTTGCGAACCATACCCTACAACTATTACTTCAGATAAAACCTTTGTATCTGTTTTCAATACAACGTTTAATGTGCTCTGGTTTCCCACTTCGACTTCCTGTGGGCTATAACCCACAAAAGAAAAAACCAGTACAGAACTGCTATTTGGTACATCTATTTTAAATTTCCCATCGCCATCGGTGCTTGTCCCTTTGCTGGTTCCTTTCAAAGTAACACTCACACCCGGTATGCCACTGCCTGCATCGTCTTTCACAGTTCCGGTTACGGTCTGGTCAACGGGCATTATGGCAACTTTTTCATCGTCTGCCGTTGCCGGATTGGTTTCGAGCCGAAATGAGGTTTTATCGGCGGTGGCTGGGCTGAGAATAATCTGCCCGCCTATGATTTTATAAGAGATTTGCTGTGGTTTTAAAAGCACATCTAAAACCTCCGATAGTTTCTTATCATTAATACTCACTGAAACTTTGCGATCAACCTGGATAGCTTTAGAATTATATACAAACTTGGCTTCGGTCTGCTGCTCAATCTGGCTGAGTATCGTCCGAAGTTTCATATCTTCGACCTTTAACGATACCGACTTATTGAGCATCTCCTGAGCCTTCGTATCAAAGGCGAAAGCGCCTCCCATAAAGAGGATAGCAATCGTAAGCTGTAAAAGAGAGATTTTCATAATAGCCAGTAGGATTTGACTAAATTGTTGAGGTTTTTTCATACTTTTGATTGTTTTGTTAAGTTTTCGAACGATTTGGCAAAACACTCCTTCTGGTAGAATTGGCTCGCAACCAATTCAGAAGGTTCTTCAAAAAAGCCGGCAATGCTCGCAACATTGCTGGCTTTTGTTTTCGAAGCAAAATTAGGGCTTGCAGAAAAGATCAGGTCATCATATTGGTTTATGTTTAGGTTAAGATTTTATAGATAATAGGTAATTTGCTTAATTTTTTGTTTTCCTCACCCCAACCCCTCTTCCTCGGGAGAGGGGCTCTTTACTTGAGAGTTTTAAAGTCTCCCTCCGCTCCTCCTTCAAGGAGAGGGAGATTTAGAGGGTGAGGAACTTACTGACAGCCCTTACCACTCAACAGAATCGTTGTGCCTTTTACTTCATAGCTTGCACCTATGGCAGCACAGATAATGTCTAATTTGGTATAGAGGGTCTGGTGTGTAATATCGGCAGTCAGGAGACAATTATTAATGGCTTCGTTTTCGACTAAAATATCAACGCCGTAGGCTTCACGGAGTTTGTTCAATACAGCCAGCACAGGCGTATCATCAAATTCAAAAAAGACCTTGGTATCTTGTATTTTAGGTGTCTGAATAATGGGATTTTTAACGATATTGGTAACGAAGAGGTTACTTTCGGCAAAAAAAGTAACCTTATGATTCGGGGTTAATACCACCCCATTGGTTTGATTATCTTTGTTGATGTTCTTGTTTTCTTTTTCATAAACCGACACTCTACCCGATACTACCTCTACTTCTATTTTCTTGACTCCATCAATACTTTTCACATAGAAACTCGTACCTAATACTTTGGTAGTAACATTGCCGGTATAGACAAAAAATGGTTTTGCCGGATTTTTCTGTACTTCAAAAAAACCTTCACCTTCCAGATAAACTTCTCTTGTGTTGTCGCCGAATTTTTCGGGATAATGCAGTTTGCTGTGTGGATGTAGTGTCACCTGACTGCCATCTTCGAGGGCAATTTTCATGACTTTATCAGACTTGTTGACCGTTTCAATCATATCCTCCTGAGTCGAAGGGTCATAGATTGCCACCGGGTTGGCCGTATTTGACTTCAGATAAAAACCCAAAGCCACCCCAAACACCAGAAGAACAGAGGCCGCTATGCCGACCATCCTGTTTCTGTTAAGGAAAATACCGAACCTTGGTTGTACTTCTGCTTCCTGAATCCATTCTCCTCGGGTATGTTTTTTGATTTTTTGCCATAGCTGCTCCTCTAATTCCGCAGCATTCCATTCGGCAGCTGGCATATCATCTAATAAGTCATACCACTGCTCTACCAACTTTTGCTCAGCAGCAGTGCATTGTCCGTTCAGGTATTTACTTAATAGCAGGGCAAAAGATTGGCGGTTCATGATATACAGGTGGTTTTGTGTATAAGTCAAAGAAGTGGCCTGTCACCGCAAATAGTTTTAAAGTTTCTTTGAAAGTTTATATAAAATTGAGGATTTTTATAAATTTTCTTTGAATAGTGCAATTATAATTTGCTCATAAAAAAAAATGCAGAAAACGAAGATAAGCGAAGAATGAAAGAATTATAAACTCCTTCAAATGTACCCGAAGGATTCTCATGCCTTGGGTAATATGGTACTCCACCGTTCGTTCGGGAATGGATAGTTGCTCTGAAATCTCTTTTACCGATTTGTATTCCAACCGATTGAGCGTAAATATCTGACGGGTCTTTTCGGGTAGTTTTTCAATGCTCTTTTCAATAGCTACTGATAGTTCATTAAAAGCAATTGATTCATCGACAGTCTCTGAAGGTTCGCTTTTATTGGCCACATATTCCATGAATTTATCCTGCAATATCTGCCGTCTTATATGATTGATAATAAGGTATTTAAGTGAAGTATTGAGATAGGCTTCCAAATTATCAATCACAACCTTATCTCGCTTTTCCCATAGACTGATGAATAAATCCTGTAAGAGTTCTTCGGCAATCTCTTTTGATTGGATCTTGAACTGGGCTGTCCTGAGCAGTTTACTAAAATAGCGTCTGTAAATTTCCTCAAACGCCCCCTCGTCTCCTACCAAAAGGAGCTTCACAAGGAGTTCATCGCTGAGTAATTTATATTCCATAGGTTAGAGAATGAAATACAAATGTATAGTAATCCACCGAAACAACATAGATAATTGTCTATTCAACGACCTTCAGAATGGTCTATGTTAGGCAATTTACATTCCCTTGATAAAGCCTGCATAGGTCTGAGAGTACTGAATTTTAAAACATAGTACCTGAATGCGGATAATTTATATGTCTGGTCTAAAATAGGTTTACTTAAACCTCTGTTAATACATGACAACATAATCATTCAATAACAGCCTCTCCAACCGTTTGATTATACTAAAAACCTCTCCAAACACTTTGAAAACATAATCCAAAATCGGAAATTTAGGGAACGCCAAGTCGGGGCGGCTAGTTCTTGTTAGGGACAACCCACTAGACACTCATCAGGTTTTTAGGGAATCTGTCAGAACCGGGAAAGAGCTGGCCGACATGGAAGTATTCGGAAACCTCTTTAAAAGAATGATTGCCTATACCTGACAACAGGTAGGTTCGGAGTGTGTGAAGGTGCCAGCTACTAAAATGGAAACAGAAAAGGTGACCAATACGGTGGGAACCTTTTTGCATAAGGACTACATCGGAAGCCTCTTTAATAGAGCGATTGACTATAGTTGTCTGCTGGTAGTTTCGGCGTCTATGCAATTATCAACCACAAAAGTGGAACCCGAAAAGGTGACCAATACGGTGGGCACCTTTTTGTATAAGAGCACGGCTACTTTCCTGACAATCAGAATAAAGACTAAGGAGATAGTACAGAAGACCAGGGCTCTCAAAAATCGCCAGCCTGAATTGTGGCGGAGCAAACCGCATTATTTGCCGTTATTATCTAATCATTGAATTAAAAATGTTAAACAAGTTCATTATTATAAAAATGACTATCAGGCTAAATCGCATTCGTTTTAGCTCATCTTTATTTACCAATCAGTCGATAAATTACTATATTTGGATAACGACAAACTATAACCGAAATGAACCCTAAGCTAAACTTCACCCTACTGCTATTGCTAATTGCAGATATTTGTCTGGCGCAAAAAAATTTCACCAAAGCTAAAGTCATTACCATTGATAAAGATACAATCAGCGGATATATTGATTATAAAGAATGGATAAAAAGCCCTACGCAAATTTCGTTTAAAGGAGACCTTACTCAGTCTGCAATCACTTATAACCCTTCTCAGATAGCAGGGTTTATCATTGAATCCAATCAGGAAACCTACCATACATTAAATTTTGAGGTTGAGAATCTTCCCAGAAACGGAAACAAGATTCTCTATTTTAATATGAAAGAATATACCAATCGTACCAAACGAATGGAGCCTGTAAATGCTTTTGTGAGAATAGTATCTGCCGGAAAAGTTACCCTTTATCATTACGTAAATAAAGATTCTGAGCCTCATTTTCTTCTGAAAAAAGATAATGAATTGACCGTGCTCGTCTATCATATTGTTGAGACCAAACGATATTCTGCCAAATACAGAGAATACAGAAGCCAGTTATCCACCTTATTGGCTGAGGCCTGTAAGCCCCTGTCTATTTATAATACCGAGTATTATGTAAGCAGTATGAGAAAACTCATCGACAATTATAATAATTGTTTTAGTGGTGCAGTAAAAGGCTCATCTCCCCAGAAAGATAAAGGCAGGTTCGAATATGGTGTTATGGCTGGAGCTGGATACACAAAAATGACCCATGCTATGGCTAATCCATTCATGTATACAACCGTGAAAGGTAACGCCAATATTACCCCGGTTGGCGGATTATTTCTGAATTATGTTTTTGCCAGAGGAAGAGGAAAGTATGCACTTCTCAACGAACTGCACACCTATCAGACAAAAAGCCTGGCATTTTATGATGATGAGCATTTTAATTATGATATGCGATACTTAGGTCTGCAACATTTGTTCCGCTATACATTTTTTGTAGGCAAACCATCTGTATACGCGTTAATAGGCTTTTCGTATGCCACTATTATTAAACAAAATAGTACCCTCACCCGAAGAGATGGCTCTGTTGAAAAACTGGTTTATTTGCCTTGGGCCGTCAGAAATGATGAACAAAGAGCAATTGTTGGCATAGGCATAAGCCAGAAAAGGTTTATGTTAGAAGCCAGATATTACAGAGGAAATGGCTTTTCAACAGGTGCAAATGCAACTCCACCTAATAACAGACTTGATTTGATGCTGAAATATAATTTTGGAAGACTTGACCAGAAATAGTGTTTATCGAGGTATCACAATTTGCCCAAAAATGATTTATATATTGGTATTTGTTTATTTTTCAATCTTAACTAAAGTTAACTAATTCGCTTTAAAGTGTAACGTATAGTTATAAATACCTAACTCTATAAGAATCAGGCATTTAGTTGCTTAAATGTAAAATTTTACGTTTATTCGCTACTAAATAAAATTTATTCAGATTTTTAGTTATAAAAGCATTATTTCAATAATTTTGAATACAGGAATGCTGGATTTATGAAGACTAAACTGACAATCACACTCTTGTTAATTTTTGTTGCCAAATTTTGCTTTGCTCAAAGAAACTTCATCAAAGGGAAATTAATAACGGCCAATAAAGATACCCTGAGTGGCTATATTGACTATAAAGAATGGATTAAAAGCCCTCTTGAGATTTTCTTCAAGAGAGAAATGGGCCAACCCAGTTTTGTTTATAGCAGCACTGAGTTAAGTGGCTTTATCATAGACTTTAATCAGGAAACCTATACTTCGCTAAGTTTTGCCATCGAAAAGCTACCCAGAAATGGCACTAAGGTTGCCTTCCCAAGTTTAGGGGCTTACTTTAACCGTACAAAAAAACTGACTCAGAAAAATGCATTTGTTCGGGTATTATCAGTAGGAAAAGCAACACTCTATCACTTTGTAGATAAAGATTCTGAAGAACATTTTTTAATTAAACAAGGGAATTCTGTTGAGCCGCTTGTTTATCATATTATAGAAACCGGAAATCAAACGGCTAAAATCAAACAATTTGAAGTACAATTGTCAGAAATACTCGCTGATGCATGCAAAAAGCTGCCGATTCAGGGTACTGATTATTATACCAAAGACATGAAAAAGCTGGTAGACAGCTACAACGATTGTTTCAAGATCATCTTAAAACCTGAGCTTGCTCAGAATAGCCGTGGTAAATGGGAATATGGCGTAGCGGCCGGTGTTGGGTACTCGAGCATCAAACATATTATATCTACTTCTGTTCCGCCTAATTTTGTGTATGCACAAGGTAGTGGCAATATTACCCCTGCAGGAGGGGTATTCCTGAATTATGTTTTTGCCCGCGGCAGGGGCCGGTTTGCTATTCAGAATGAGATACATACTTATGCCCTGAAAAGCACCGCTACCGATGTTGAAAGCCGTTTCCGCTACGATATTCGTTATTTGGGCATACAAAATTTATTCAGGTATACATTCTATATCGGCAAGCCTTCTATTTATGTTTTAGGAGGTATATCCAATGCTTTTATTATTAATGATAGAAGTATCGTTGAGAATATTGACGGTGGGCAATCTGAACTCGTCTCAGCCTTCGACAGAAAAAGTGAGCAGGGCTTAATTGCCGGACTTGGGGTCAGGAATAAACGATTGATGCTGGAAGGCAGAGCTTGTTTTGGCAATGGCTTCTCGGCAGATATTTTAAGCGTTGCCCCGACCAATCGTTATGAGTTATTAGCTAAATGGAATTTCGGACAGGTACCGCAATAAGGCTTATTCTACGCAAAATTCATTAATTTGTCTTCTCACAAAATCGGCACTAATCCATTTTACGTCTCTTTCACTACTAAAGAAGAAATATTTCAAATCCGGTGTCAGATAAGCACAATATTCATAGATATTGGTATTAAATGTTTTGCCCATATTCACTCCCTTTAGCCATTTTTTATCTTTACCTGATTTAGTGCCATATAAATCAGCTTCGCCATAGCCATCAGGTCTGTTTTCTGATTTAAATATCATAAAATCTTCATCAGGCCAAATACAGGGGTCATGTTCTGAATAGGCAGAATTAATTGCCGGGCCTAGGTTTTCGGGCTTTGTATATTGCCCGTTTACATATCTGCTTATATAAATATCTTCCATCCCGAAACCGCCTGCTCTTGCAGAGCCGAAATACATATTACCATTTTTGGCAAAGGACATATAATACTCTACACTGTCGGAGTTAACAATAGTAAGATTCTCAGGAACTGACCATTGGCCATCAGGCAGAGGTTTTACATACCATATATCAAAATCAGATAAAGTATCTTTAGCTGTTCTAGGCCTGTTCGAGATAAAATAGAGTTTGCCATCAGGAGCAAAAGCGGGGTCTGCTACAGAGTATTTATCTTTGCTAAAAGAAGCAACGACAGGTTCTGACCATTTCTTTCCATTATAGGTAATCAGATAAATAGTCCAGCGGCCGTTTTCTGATCTTGTAAAATAATAGGATTTCCCATCAGGTGAGAAAGCCGAATTAAAATCAATCCCCTCTTTCGATACGAGTCCGGGCAAAAAAGTAAGTGCAGCAGAATCGGGTAAAGGTTGAGGATAATGAATCTCAACAATAGACTGCTGATTAGTAGTGCATTGAAAACTTATGGTACCAACAATGGCTAGTATAAGAAAAAAGTAAGTAGCTTTCATTGATGAGTCTCTGATTAAATACGGAGATTCAAAAGAAAATAAAAATTGCAGAATTTCAATAATAGCAGCATCTTTTTTCTAATACAGCATCATACCCTAAGCTTAGGCCAGTAAACCATTAGTAAAGCTTTTCCATTGAATCTTGCTGGCACCTAAAATCCCACCAAATGCTACAAAAGTATTTCTGATTTTATCCATCAGACTTACCTCATCCAGATTAGGCTTTTCATTTCTTCCATGGACCTCAACGTTTATCTTATTACTTTCTCTTTTTACCACAAAAGTACTGGTGGCCGCATCATCATAAAAATGTGCTATTTCGTCTGTATGCTTCTCCGGATTTGATGAAGGTCTTACCCGTATGGAAATAAATTCCTCATGTAATTCCTCATCTTCAAGAATATCCTCGATTTTTACCCAATCGTATCCCTCCCCCGAATGGTTCATTGGCCCCGGAATATCAATTCTTATATAATCGCCAATGGCAGGCAGGCGCTCTACCTTTTCTCCCCGGCCATCAATTAATTCAAACGTTGCTTTTTCTTCTCCTGCCACTTCGTGCCAATGGTTAATAGCTAAAAGCCTTTTTCTTACCACCTGAAAGTGCGATTTAGCTAGTTTTTCAGTTGGGAAAACTCTTTCTGAGATAGTATCATAGGCAGTGCCTTCTCGTTGTGCCGGAACAATAGTCTTCATGATTCGTTTTAATTTGTGTATTCAAAAATCTTACAGCATAAAGCGTTACAGTTATCAAGTTATTCACGCTCATTTAATCTTAATAAAAAATTATGCCAGATATTATCAGGCTTGTTGATATGTTGAAATTCCTCCATCTGTTAAAATATATTAAATCAATCCTACTTTTTTTGATAATCCGCTATTAACCGAGACTTTTATGTCAGCGATTGCTCAGGATAGTCAATGACCAAATAGGTTATCATAAACTGATATTTAAGGATGAGAATAAAAATACAGGCGCTTTGGGTATACTATAAAAGTATATGTCCGTTTACACTACTGGCAAGTTTCGGGCTTTTATATACCTACCATCAGTTTCAAGACGGAAAGGCATTATTTATCTTTTCAAAAACCGTTACTGTTATTTTAACAGCTATTCTTCTGAAATTCTTTTATCGGATAGATGAATTTCCGTTTTATGAAAATCTGGGCATCAAGCAAAACCACCTGATTCTGACCGTCATCGGATTTGATTTAACACTCTTTGTTGTACTCTTAAAACTAATTGATCTGTTATGACAAAAAATGTATTGGAAGCCGATAGTGTTTATCTTGAATACAATACCCGTACGATTCTATCAGATGTATATGTAAAAGCTGAAACAGGCAAAGTAACAGGTTTCTTAGGTAGAAATGGTTGTGGCAAAAGTAGCTTGATGCGCATTATTTTTGGTTTATTAAAAGGCAATTTTCAATCTGTCAGACTTAATAGGCAGTATCAGGAATCTTTGTTAACAGTGCACGATGCCATCAGATATTTACCTCAAAAAACCTTTATTCCTAAACAACTCAGTATTCAGCAGATATGTGATTTATTTGAAGTTTCATTCAGGGATACTATTGACGAGTTCGCAATTTTTGAAAAGTATCAACATCAAAAACTAGGTAGCTTATCAGGCGGAGAAATTAGATTGTTTGAAGCAGTTGTTGTACTACTTTCAGGTGCTAAATTTGTTATATTAGACGAGCCTTTCTCACATATCATGCCCTTGCATGTGGAGCAATTAAAAGAACTCATTAACAGAGAAAAACTTAAAAAAGGCATTATCATAACTGACCACCTCTATAAACATATTATGGAAGTAAGCGACGATTTGTATTTAATCAGAGATGGTAAAACCTTTAGAATATATGCACATGACGATTTGGTAAGGCATGGGTATGTTTTAGAAGCTGTTTGAGTTAATCTTGTTGAACTAAAAAAGGCGGTTCGCCGCTGCGATGCTTTTGGCCAATACTGCGCTGTAAAAATCCGCAGCGGCGGATCGCTCATTTAGCTTTGCTAAACTCCGGTTTTTAAATCTTGTGTTGGCACAAAAATCTTCCTTTTTTATTTTCAAAATTTAACTCAAACAGTTTCTTAGAGTAGCAAAAATATTGTGGGCTTTTTATGCAAATCAGGTTTTTGCTTTTTCCATTCGCGCACAGGTAAAGTTCTAATTAATTCGTCTTCGGCAGTGATATTGGCAGCTATACAAAGCATAGTTTCAGGGTGTAGATTTTGCAGGGCATCTTCTAATAATTGGTTATTGCGATAAGGTGTTTCCATAAAAATCTGTGTCTGCTGCCTAGTTTTGGCAGTCTGTTCCAGATTCTTAAGGGCTTTAATTTTGGCTGGTTTATCAATAGGTAAATAGCCATGAAAAGTAAAACTTTGCCCGTTAAAACCAGACCCCATTAAGGCTAATAAAATAGAACTAGGCCCAACCAATGGCCTAACCTTATATCCTAGTTGATGTGCAAATCCAACAGCTACTGCACCAGGGTCTGCAATACCCGGGCAACCAGCCTCGCTGATAATCCCTGCATCTACTTTCAGTTTCTTTAATTGTGCGAGAGTTTGGTCTTGTAGGGTATCTTTATTCAATTCATAGAAGGTCAGTTCATCTATTACTTTACCGAGTTTCAGGCTACTGATAAATCTTCTGGCTGTTCGGAGGTCTTCTACGAAGAAGGTATTCAGGTGTGTTACTACCTCAACAATTTGAGGAGATAGTACACTATTTTGGGTGTCTGGGGCTAGTATGGTTGGTATCAGAAAAATGGTCATATTGTATCACGATTATGTGTATCACGATTTTTTAAATCGTGTGAGAGTAAACGATTTACAAAATCGTTTTACACGGTGAAATACTTTTCATTAACAAAAGTCCAAGGATAATCTTTCCAATTTTCTACTATTCCTGCTTTTATAGGATTCATCAGAATATAATGCATAACTCTTTTTAATTCTTCATTATTTCGCACGGCACGGTCATAATTTTCGTGAGTCCAGAATGCTCCTTCCCTATCCATCAGTTTATTAGCAATATATCTTTTTAAAGAATGCATAATTCCATATAAAGCTCTGTCGTCATTTATCCAAAATAATAAATGGACATGATTTGACATAATAGTGAAACATATCATTTCATAACGTTTTTCATGAAAATATAAAAAGCTATCATAGACCAACTGAGCAATAGTAGGGCTTCTGAACCAATGAGGGCCAGTATTATGAGCATCAAGAAACTGGTCAAATTTCCCGAAATATCTTCTATTTTGTTCGTCTATCAAAGATGTCTTCTTATCAGTAGATAATTGTATGGTAGCAATATCAGTTAGTTGTCTTTCATTCTCCTTTTGGAGCTGTTCTATAATTGACTTTGGAAGACTATCTACTAAACGGGTTGTAACAAAATAAGCCAGACTATTATCTGTTTGGAGATGGGGTAAATTTCTTCGATATTCTTCCTTTATTTTATACATTCTACTTTTCTTTTACACGATTTGAAAAATCGTGATACACTTTTAGATTCCACATAGAAAGTAAAATCAGGAATATATAGACATCTGCTAACCGAGTGGCAACAAAGTAAGCCAAACTATTATCTGTTT
>CBIHRH010000021.1:0-19179 GCA_966212365.1 uncultured Emticicia sp.
GGCTGGCACTATTTAAAAAGACCAGTCTCCTTGCCGACATAAATAAGCCACCACTTACTACAGCCAGCACACCCGAAGCATGAAACTGTTCTGCTATCCAGTACATAAAATAAGGCTCAATCAATGTCAATGCCACATCTGATGAGGCATCAGTAGGTAATATTTTATGGGCCTGCACAAATAACCAGGCCACCAATAAGCCAATCCCTGCACCTCCGATTACCATCCATACAAAGCTTAGGGCCGCTCCCTGCCACACAAACTGGCCTGTACCAACTGCTATCATAGCAAAGCGGAATATAATAAGCGAGGAAGCATCATTCAACAGACTCTCTCCCTCAAGAATTGTAGAGGTAGATTTGGGTATTTTTACAAATTTGGTAATAGCCCCTGTACTAACGGCATCAGGTGGTGATACAATACCACCCAGCAGAAAACCCAAAGCAAGCGTGAAAGTCGGAATATAATGATTGGTAATCAAGGCTACTGATAGTGCTGTAAAGAAAACCACCAGAAAAGCAAAACTACCAATGATGCGCCACCATTTTTTCATCTCTTTAAAAGAAATACTCCAGGCGGCTTCAAATAGCAAAGGTGGTAAGAAAATAAAAAAGATAAGATCAGGGTCGATTTTTACAACGGGCAAGCCTGGTATAAAACTAACCAGTAGCCCTGCCACGACCAATAGTATGGGGTAAGCAATTTTTAGTTTGGTGGCCCACATTTCAAGCAGAACCACCGCGGCTACCATAGCCAGTAAAAAGGGTAAAGTGTTAGACATTAAAATAATAGGTTCTTATTTTCAAAAATGTGTTTAGAGCTTGTTTAAATATTGTTTTTCTGGCCGAAAATCTAAGCTTTGTAGGCCGAACAACAATTTTTAAACATGCTCTTACATCAATACATCATTAACCGCTTGTATAGGTTTCGGGAGATCGGTTTCTTCCAGCATTTGCAATAAATCGATTTCTATAGTACGGCATATCGAAAGCATGGGTACATCGGTTCCGAATCCCTCAAACGGATTTTCAGAATAGTCGCCTATCAGCTCCATTACCACATATATCCAGCCCACTAAAGTTCCAAAAGGAATCATTAACCAGACACCTGCCTCACCGTGTTTCGCAAATTCAGCAACAGTACCCAGAGGCAACAAAAAAATAAAGATACAGTTAAAAATAAAACTCAGGTTGGCATACTGGCGTGGCAATGGAAACCTTTTGATGCGTTCGGCTCTACCCTGGTGGTCATAAAAATCGCCCAATACTTTTTGCATATCCAACTGTTTGCGCATGTGTAAACATTCTTTCTCTTCCAGTTCATCCAGCATCTTCGATTGCAGACGAATAATTTGCGTAGCTTTATTGGCAGCAGATTCCCACTGCGCTGCATCAGCAAAATAATTTTCTTTCTGTTTTCCGTTCAGATAATCTTTAAACAGCCCTAAACCACCCAGTTCTATCCGCCGAACTGCTATCTTTCTGAAAAGATGATTCAGATTTACATGCTCCCAGGGTGTTGGCATCAGCAACTGCTCTCTCAGAATATATAGCCAGGCAATGTGGCGATAAATCAATCTGGTTTTAATCTGTTTGATTTCATCATCCGATAGTTCTTTGTTTTTGATAAAGGCATCAACCATTGCACCCCAACTTCGACTACTGTTTACGATAGCACCCCATATTTTACGGGCTTCCCATATCCTGTCATACGACTGATTATTTTTGAAGCCCACATAAAAAGCCACAGCCGTACCAATCAACGATACAGGCAGCCACGGGATGGAAATCCAATGCCAGCCCACGACTTTGTATAGCACCGAAATAATAAGCATATAAGTACTCAGCCACCAGATATGATGCCCGGCAAATTCAAATATACCTCTGAGCGTAATGTTTTTTCTTATAATCATTGTGGTGCAATAGGGTTTTGTGTTTGCAAATACTATCAGCACTAGAACTCCAACCGTTGTTTATCTTTCAATAACTCTGCTTGCAGTGCGCTATACGATAGTGCCTGTGGTGTAACTTTATTATTGATAGCCAATACTGCCGCCGTTGCGGCTGATTGCCCTAAAATCATAAATACAGGCTCCATTCTGATAGAACCATAGGCAATATGTGAGCTTGATACACAAACAGGCACTAATAAATTAGTACATTCACTGGCTTTGGGTAGGATAGACCCATAGGCAATAGAATAAGGTTTATCCGGATGCACCCCAATATCTCCTTCATTCTGCACATAGCCATCCTGCTTTACATAGCGCTGAATATTATGTGAATCTAAAGAATACGACCCCATACCCACCGAATTAGGTACTTTGGTTTTGCCCAAAGCATCGGCTTCTTTCATTACAAATTCCCCAACCATACGACGGGCCTCGCGGATATAAAGTTGATGCGGCCAGCCGCCATTGTCTTTAAATTCGTCTTTAGGCAAACCCCATTGTTGCATTTTTTCATGCACATCAGCCGGGATACTCGGGTCATTCTGTAAGAAATACATCAGGCCCTTTTGATATAATTCATGCTCTTTGATAATTTGCTTCCGACGTTCGTAACTGGCTTCGGGATAATCATAGTTTTTGCCGATATAATCAGTACTGAAAGGCCCGTGATTGTTTGTATCGGTTTTACGATTCGGAATCGGGTCGTATTTATCAAAAGTTTCTCTCCAGCCCGATGCAAATACTCTTGCCAATAATTCGTAACGGGTAGGGTCGTACCCTTGTGGTTTGGCAAATGGAATCCTATTATCAATGCTATTACTCAAACACATTCTGAAACAATAAGCCTGAATTTTATTATCTCCAGCACCATATTCTCCTGGAGGGGCGGCAGAAACTTCTGGTAACAAGCCACTCTTTGGGTTATTCGGTATTTTATAGGGGCTTATCTTGCTTTTGAAATGATGTCCGTGTTGAAAAACTTCAGTTTGTACCCCATTCCATTTTTCTCCATATACACTATTCGCTTCACGACCTACATGATAAGAAACACCTGCTGCGGCCATTAAATCGCCCTCATAGGTAGCATCAATAAACATTTGCCCTTCATAAACATTGCCGCTCAAAGTGCGGAACGAACGAATATTCGTGCCTTGCTTGGTTACACCCTTTTTCGAGCGGTCGAGCCATTCGTTTCTATAGATAGTTAGTTGATATTCTTTTGCAAAATCCTCAAAAACCTGCTCGGCTGCGTGGGGTTCAAATATCCACATGGTGCGGTTGTTGCCGTCTATCGCAGGTGTTCCTTGTCCTTTATTACCATATTCTTCTTTTTTCTGCCATTTCCACGATTCGGGTTTTTGGTAATGGGTATATAAACGTTGATAAAATTCACGCGATAAACCGCCAATTACCTCTTTATTGCCTGTATCAGTAAAGCCCAAGCCACCTGACGATAATCCACCCAAATGCTTATCGGGAGATACCACAATAACCGACTTACCCATTTTTTTTACCTGTACAGCCGCAATCACTGCAGAGGATGTTCCCCCATAAATAATCACATCGGCCTTATAAGTTTTAGCGGTTTTTGTTTTAGAAGGAGTATAACTCGGGAAAATAATCATGGCTAAGATGAGCCAGATAAAGAGTGAGATTTTTTTCATAGAGGTTGATTATAAATAGACGGATTGTAAATAAGGTGGTAATATATTAAATAAATCGTAAAATCTTAGAAAAATTGGGATTAATCTGGCGGAACAAAAAAAGCCCCTCTCCCCATTGTTAGGGAGAGGGGTTGGGGTGTGGGGTTTAGAGTTTGTCAAATAAAACTTTGTATTTTTTCTCGTGGAAAAACCTTTTGAAACATCGATTTATTTCACCGCCTTCAAACTTAAATCTAAGCTTTTAGCAGAATGGGTAAGATAACCCAAAGACACATAATCAACACCGCATTCGGCATATTGTCTTACATTCGATGGAGAAATTCCCCCGGATGCTTCAATCGGATATCTGCCATCTACCATTTTTACTGCTTGTCTTATATCGGCATAACTGAAATTATCAACCATGATTCTTACTACACCACCTATATTCAGCACTTCCTGTAATTCGGTCAGATTTCTCACTTCAATTTCAATATCCAGATTTCTGTTAGTTCTCTTGAGATAATTATGCGCAGCATCCAAAGCATTTTTGATACCTCCGGCATAATCCACATGATTATCTTTAATCAGAATCATATCAAATAATCCAAAACGGTGATTCACCCCGCCACCAATCTGCACTCCCCATTTTTCTAACATTCTGAAACCTGGTGTGGTTTTACGGGTATCTAATACTTTAGTTTTAGTGCCTTCCAATAGTTTCACAACCTGATTGGTAGTGGTAGCTATACCACTCATGCGTTGCATGCAATTAAGTACCAAGCGCTCGGCAGTAAGAATAGATTGGTCTCTGCCTTCTACAAAAAAGGCTACGTCTCCGAATTTAATAGGTGTACCGTCTTTGATGAGAACCTTGACTTTTAAACCCGGGTCAACGGCTTTGAAAATCATCTTGGCCAGTTCTACACCTGCCAATATACCGTTGTCTTTTACCAAAAGCCTTGCTTTGCCCATGGCATCAGCAGGAATGGTTGATAAAGAAGTGTGGTCTCCATCGCCGACATCTTCAGACAGGGCATTTTTAATAAACTTATTAAGCGCTCTTTTGTCTATCTCCATATTCGTAAGCCCCAAGGGCGTTTTTATGATGTGTGCGACTCTCCGATAATTCTGAGCCCTTCTAAAGTCAGTTCACGATTTACCTCTACAAATTCGCCATGAAGTGTAGAAATAATAGATGATAGTCCTCCGGTAGCAATGGCTATACAATCGCCGTCTAATTCTACCCTTATTTTCTGAATCATGTTTTTTACCAAGCCTTCGTACCCCCATAAAATACCTGCCTGAATGGCGTGTACTGTGTTTTTTCCTAAGACTGAATCAGGTAATTCGAGTGGTACGTCAGGTAATTGCGCTGTATTGGCAAATAGGGCTTTTACGGCCGTTCTTAAACCCGGAGCAATCGAAACCCCCAATACTTTGCCTTGGGCAGATACTACTGTAAAAGTTAAGGCAGTTCCGAAGTCCACTACTACACAATTGCGTTTGTATTTGGTAAACGCTGCCACTGCATTGGCCACTAAATCGCTCCCGATTTCATTCGGATTATCAATTGAAATCTCAATAGACGGGAAAATATAGGCATTGACAATGATAGGCTCTATACCAAAAATATTGTTAATCAGTAGCTTGAAAATAGGAGTGAGGGGAGGCACTACGCTACTCAAAACTACTTTAGTAATATCAGAAAAGCGCAGGCCGTTCTCTAAGAAATATTGACGGAAACGATATTCAAAATAAACATAGTTTTCGTCTTTTAGCGACTTAATTCTGAACTGGTGAGTCAGCGTTTTGTCTTCAAAAATGCCGAAACCTGCATCGGTATTACCGACATCTATCACTAATAAATTATTCAAGAGGTAAATGTTAAGTTTGGATGCCAAAGTTTGCAAAATCTTATCAATCTCTCAAAACTTTCAGGTAAGAATTAACAAGATTGTAGAGGTTGTTCATTAACCCTCCAAGGCGGATTCTTCCGATTATCTCCGGCATGATAAATAATCAGCAGATGATTATCCAAATCTTTTATGCGGGCTTCACGCCATAGCCAGGGCTTATCCATCGGCAACTCTTCTATCACAAAGCCTTTCCTCAATAGCTCGCTTATTTTATCATCTACATCGGCAACCTCAAAATAAATCCAGACACCTGTATCTACAGGAATATTCTCAGCTTGATGAATGGAGAAAGTACTATCTCCTTGCAAACATTCAAACCGGGCATAATGCACATCTTTAACAATGAGCTTTAGCCCTAATTTTTCATAGAACTCAATCGATTGCTCGATATTGCTGACAGGGATGGTTATCTGATTTAAGTTCATGTAATACTTATAAATTTTTCCGTTTCAAAAACACAAAGCCATTCTTTTCTTCAATAAATTCAAGATTCGGATGGTTCTTAAACTCTTCGTATCTATCAATCCGTGTAACAAAAAAAGCAGGTTTATCTACTTGCCCATTCAACAACCACTGCCCGAATTCGTCTTGTGTCATGAGAGCTGTAGAAGCAGGTGCACTATTGGGTTGTTTCTGAAAATAGAACAAATGGGCATAGCTTTTAAAACCAATCACACTTACATATACATCCTGCCCACGTTTGGACTCATAAAAATCAATGGCGGCACCCTGGGTATAGCGTTCAATTTTAGGAACCACTATCGCCCCAAAAGTAAATAGACAGATAGCCGTTGCCAGTGTAATGCCTCCAATAAACGTCCACTTTCTTTCAGTGGAATCTTTTTTTCTTAAAATTAAAACCAGAAGTATAATAAAATACGCAACCCCTATCAGTACCTCAAAGCCGCTCCAATGCACCACTGCGTTGAGGTTTTTTACAGCAAAGGAGTCTTTTATATAAGGGATAATTTTTGCTGTATTCATGCCTGCCAGAGGTACTGCAACCAGCAAAAGTGAGAAGATTGAGGCTATAAAAATCAGGCCGAATGTCAGCCATTTATTCCACCTTTTTTTGCCAGTCAACCAATCGTATAAAAAGCTGGCTGCCATATACGAAAGCGGAAAATAGGCCATAGAAGAGTAATGGACGATTTTTGTGGTAACAATGCTGAATAAAATCATGATCACCCAGAAGGTAATTTTCATCCATTTGCCAAATCCTTCCTGGCGTGAAGCTAAGGCCGGAATACCAAAAATTGACATCGGAAAACAGCCAAGCAGTACCACTACAAAGTGATAGTAAAAAGGCTGTCCGTGCCCGGCATCGGGTGTACTGAACAAGCGTACCTGATACTGGATAAACTCTTTGAAAAACCAGAAACCATTGCTCATCAATTCGTTAGCAAACCATAAAGAAGCAATGGCGATGCAGGCGATTGAAAAAAAAACTATTTGCTTAAATGTAAAAAGTTTAGTAAGTTTGTTATAAAGTATCCAATACGAAATTGCTGTCAATCCCCATATCAGTCCGCCAACCGGACCTTTTGTAAGTATTGATAAGCCAATGAATATAGCGGATAGCCATATAAATTTTGGCTTGGTTTGAGCCTTATAGGAGAAGTAAATCCCCAGAAAAATAAACAGATTAAATGTCGGATCTATGATACCGGATTTAAAATACAAATGGGGAGTGAAAGAACCTAAATAGATAAGCGCCCAGATTAATCCAAAGTTGGCATTCCGGATACTTTTACCAATTAAAAAAAGAACCCAAAGAGTAATACAACCAATGAAGGCATTTGAGAAGCGTGCTGCAAACTCATTTATGCCCAATAACTGCATTGCTCCAGCCTGCATCCAAAAGAAAAGCGGTGGCTTTTCCCAGAAAGGCTTATAATCAATCTGAACTTTGCTGTAGTTTCCGGTGAGAATCATTTCTCTGGCCGATTCGGCGAAATTAATTTCGTCCCAGTCAAATAAATGAACGCTTCCGAGAAAAGGAAAGAAAAAAACAACTCCAAGAGCTAAGACAATAAGTGGGTAATATTTTTGTTGAATTTGAATACGCATTCAATGAAGGATATTTTTTTGCCAAAGGTACACACAAAAAAGCAAAAAGATAGTATTGCCTGTTCATCTCAACTATGAAAGAAAAATACTTTACATGTAAAATGTTATAGGTGATATGTTATTGTCGAGGGAAATAGAAAATAATTTGTTAAGGTTACAGGAAACAATCAATAAGAATTATCAGAACTCGGCTGATATTGATTATGAAAAATACCTTGCTCAAACAAGCGTTTTTAGTTTATTCAATCAAAATCAGGGCTCGTTAACAATAATTTTTGATATAAAACATTTTAAAGTAGTGAATATTAGCAAAAATATTGCTAACTTTACGGGCTATAACAGAAAGGAGTTAGGTGAAAACATAACTTTAAGCTTTGTTTCCCTTTTAGCTCCTGAACATGCCTCTCTTCTTAATGTTTTTGCTACCTGGATACAAAAGGTCCTGAAAAACATTCCGAAAAATTATGGAGTTGAACACTTTTTTAATTGTTGGGGAGTAAAATTCTATAATAAGGCAAGGGAAGCAATGAAATGGCATATAAGTGCCTTGCCCTTAGAACTAGATGCAGAAGGAAAACCATTATTAATTTTTCTCTATATTCAGGATATTACTCACTTAATGAAAGGAGATGATTATTGGATTAGAGGGGTTTTCGGGAAAGAAGAAAAAAAGATTTTTTTCTATCATTCAGGGGAAGACAAAACTGTAGAGCAGGAGATTCTTTCTGAAAGAGAAAAAGAAGTTTTGAAATATATAATTAAAGGGCTGAATACCAGGCAAATTGCCGGTGTTTTAGACATTAGCCCCAATACAGTAGATAATCATCGTCGGAACATGCTTGCAAGAACCGGCACACGTGATACCACGGCGTTGATTCATTTATGTAAGATAACAGGAATTATTTAAAATATTTCATATAATAAAGGTATTTTAATATTTAGTAAGTGTCTGGTAATAAGCGATTTATATAATATTGCCGGCTCAATAGTCACATTGACTATTGTTATATCCGCGAATTATTAAGAAATCGCACACTAACTAAAAAACTCACTTTTTTAGTCACAGCAAAAGTTGTTTTGGGTTCATCGGGGGACAGATTTTGCCCCCTTTGCCTTTTTTAGGGGGTCTACCAAACAAAAAAACGCAAACAAAATGGTTGCGTTTCTCTTCAATAAAATCAATTTCTTTTATCTCAATCTATTTGTATAAATCAGGAAATTCTTTCGGTTTTGCCTCGTGCATCATTTCATAAACTGCATCAAAAATAGTTTCTGCATTAGGTTTTGAGAAATAATCACCATCCGCCGCATAGGCAGGTCGGTGCGCTTGTGCGGCAATAGCTTTAGGGGCAGAATCTAACCAACGGTAAGCCTGTTGCCCGTCAAGTACTTCCTGCATCATAAATGCCGAAGCGCCGCCAGGTACATCTTCATCAGCAAATATCACCCGATTGGTTTTCTTAATTGAGTCAACAATGCTATAATTAATATCAAATGGTAGTAGCGATTGCACATCTATCACCTCTATATGAATACCTATCTGTTCTAGCTGAATTGCTGCTTCCATCACGATTCTACACATAGAGCCGTAGGTAACTACGGTTATATCATCTCCTTTTTTCAGAATCTCCGGTATACCCAAAGGCACACAGACCTCTGAAAGGTTTTTAGGCATTTTTTCTTTAATCCGATACCCATTCAGACATTCAATAACCAATGCAGGGTCATCACCTTTCAGAATAGTATTATAGAATCCGGCAGCTTGTACAAAGTTACGAGGCACTAAAATATGGATACCGCGAAGCGCCCCTAACATGGCCGACATAGGCGAACCTGAATGCCAGATACCCTCCAGACGATGCCCACGAGTACGAACAATCAAAGGTGCTAACTGACCGCCTACTGTCCGATAACGAAGCGAAGCCAGATCATCAGTCAGCGTAGCCAATGCATAATAGATATAATCAAAGTACTGAATCTCTACAATCGGGCGCAAACCACGCATAGCGGCTCCTATGCCTTGCCCGATAATGGTTGTTTCACGGATGCCAGTGTCGGTTATGCGTATCTCTCCGTATTTTTCCTGTAATCCTGCAAACCCCTGATTTACGTCACCAATTTTACCAACATCTTCACCAAGGGCAAATACTTTTGGGTCACGACTAAACAATTGATCAAAGTAATGATTAATAATTTCGTGCCCGCTTAAATCTGTGCTACGCTCATCATATTCAGGCGCAATGCCTTTTACATGCATTGGTGAGGTCGGATATTCACTTAGCAGATGTGTATTATATCGTTCTTTATTTTCAGATGCTACTTTTTCAAGCCAGCCAATAATCGCCTTTTTAGCCGGAATTTCTTCCTGGCGAATCGCTACCAGCGCCTTTTTTACAAGACTAATCAGTTCTCTACGGACAGGATTTGGCGTATGCTCTAACTCCTCTCTTAATTTTGCTATAGCGTCAGCATGTTTGCTTTCTGCTCCAGCTTTTTTCAATAATTGTGTTGCAATCTCTACATCAGGTTTTATCGAGCTTCTATAAGCTGCCCAGGCGGCATTGCGCGATTTTTGAGCGGTTTCTTTAGCTTTGGTCTCAACTTCTTTTATCTCTTCCTCCGTGGCATAACCATTCGATAAAATCCATTCTTTCAGATGCAGATTACAATCATATTCATGCTCAAAATTCAATCGGTCTTTTGATTTATAGCGTTCGTGAGACCCGGAAGTTGAGTGTCCTAGTTGTTGCGTTACTTCAATCACATGCACCAGAACCGGCACGTGCTGGTCGCGGGCATAACGTGCTGCTTGTTGATAGGTTTCTATCAGTTCGACATAATTCCAGGCACGGGCAACCAGAATTTCAATACCATTAGAGCCATCTTTTCTCTGGAATCCGGCCAAGGCTTCCGAAATACTGCTTTTGGTAGTCTGATATTCAATCGGCACCGAGATACCATAGCCATCATCCCAAACCGAAAAGATGACAGGTATCTGTAAAACCCCTGCTGCATTGATGGATTCGAAAAACATACCTTGCGAAGTAGAGGCATCGCCGATAGTGGCAAAGCAAACCTCGTTTCCGTTTCTTGAAAATTGAGTCAGATATTGTAAATCAGGATTTTGTCTGAATAGCTTCGAAGCATAAGCTAACCCGATAGCACGGGGCATTTGTCCGGCTGTAGAAGACACATCACTGACCGTATTGTATAATTCCGTCTGGTTGAGCCACTCTCCCTTATCATCTATCCACCTGTTGCCATAGTGCGCGTTCATCGAACGGCCTGCCGAGAATGGGTCGTGATTAATATCCGGGTGAGCATATAATTGAGCGAAGAATTGTTGCCAGGTAAGGCCATCAACAGCAGCTAAAAATGTTTGATCGCGATAATAACCTGAGCGAAAATCACCTTTTCTGAAAACCTTCGACATGGCTATCTGAGCCAGTTCTTTGCCATCGCCAAATACCCCGAAATTAGCCCCGCCCATGAACACATCTTTCCGGCCAATTATGCTAACCTCGCGACTTTCGCAGGCAATTCGGTAATCATTTAAAACTTCTTCTTTAGTTAATAAAACATCTGTTGAGGTAATTAGGTCTGATGCTCCAGTCATGCTTTCAATTTTGAATGGTTAAAATAAGAAGGCCGATCCATACAAAAAATTGTAAATATACCTTACTCAACTAATAAAACTGAAATTAGTTGTCATACTAACTAATTGTGATGTAAAGTTAAAGAAAATATTTCTTTTTCAAAAAAAACCAACAACGAAAGAACTTTGTTAATGAGTTGTTAAATATTTGGTATATATATAGTATTTATTATTTATTTGCGTTGGAAATAAGCTTTACTAATAAAACAGAATTTATTTTAAACTTTAAATTATTTAAATCTAATGAAAAAATTATTGTCAACAATTGCGGTGGTTTTTGCATTTGTAGCTTCAGTACAAGCGCAAGGAGTTTTAAAATTCAATAAAGAAGTACACGATTTCGGTAAAGTAGCCGAAGGTCCACTTGCAACTTACAGCTTCGAAGTTACAAATACAGGCACTGCTCCGGTTGTTATCTCAAATGCTGCTGCTTCATGTGGCTGTACTACGCCTGAGTGGTCTAAAGACCCAATCATGCCGGGTGCAAAAAGTACTATCAAAGTAGGTTAGAATACGTCAGGTCGTCCGGGTGCATTTACAAAAACTATTACTGTTACCAGCAACGCTGAAAACGCAACAGTAATCCTTACTATCAAAGGTGAAGTGACTGCTCCATCAGCAGCTCCATCTACTGCACCTGCGTCGTCTCCAAACGGTAAGAAAAAAGCATAATTTCAGAGGATATATTCTTTTAACAGGAAGCCATCTGCTCAACAGCAGGTGGCTTCTTTGTGTTTAGGCGTCTATGAACTAGAAATTTTTAATTTCATTGCTATAGGAACTTGCCTAAATGAAAAAAAATATCGAATATCGAATTGGGAACTGCTTTTCTCTTTTGCCTTATTTTCCCGGAATAAATTCAACGGCTGGAATAACGAAGGAATAGTATATATGTAAGCCGGACTTAAGTCCGGCGATGAATGCAAAATATACCTTTGTTATCTTAGCGAATTTATTCGCTGTCTTTTTTAATAGGCAGCCCATCTGATTCAATAAAACTAAATCATAAACTTAAAGCATTGCCTTATGAATTTTCTGTGCATTTGTACTTATTATAAAGGAATGGAGTTTCTGAGATCTTGTAAAGCCGAAGGAAACACTGTTTATCTCTTAACCAATAAAAAATTAGAAAATAAGGCCTGGCCTTGGGAATCGATAGACGAAACATTTTATTTAGAAAATATTGATAATACTTTTGAAACGTATGGCAATATTATCAAAGGGCTGGCGCATCTGATGCAAAGTAAGAAAATAGACCGCATTGTAGCCTTAGATGATTTTGATGTAGAGAAAGCGGCACTCGCCCGTGAGCATTTCAGAATACCCGGTATGGGTCAAACAACGGCCCGATATTTCCGTGATAAACTGGCTATGCGTATTCAGGCACAACATGCAGGTATTAATGTTCCGCCATTCAGTCCGCTTTTTCATGATGTTGATATTACTGAATACCTGAATGCGACATCTGCCCCCTGGGTGATTAAACCGCGTTCAGAGGCATCGGCGGCAGGTATCAAAAAAGTCTATAGTTTTCAGGAGGCCTGGGATACTATTCATAGTTTAGGGGAAGAGAGGCACAACTTCCTGATTGAACAATTCAAACCTGGCGATGTATACCATGTAGATGCATTAACAGTTGGCGGCAAAGTGATTTTTTCAAGATGCAGCCAGTATCTGAATACACCTTTTGAAGTAGCACATGGGGGAGGAATCTTCCGCTCAGTTACGGTAGAACATGATTCAAAAGATGAAAAAGCGCTCAAAAAAGTAAACGACCAGGTAATGAAAGCCTTTGGTATGAAGTTCAGCGCTTCCCATACTGAGGTAATCAAATGCCACGAAGACGGGAAATTTTATTTCCTTGAAACAGCTTCAAGGGTAGGGGGAGCTAATCTGGCCGAAATGGTTGAGTACTCATCAGGTATTAACTTGTGGCGTGAATGGGCAAAAATAGAAACAGCCGTTGCCATAGGAGGTACTTATGAATTGCCGCCTGTCGATGATTATTATTCAGGCATTATTATTTCTTTATCTTCACACCAATGGCCTGATTATACACCATTTAATGACCCCGAAGTAGTCTGGAAAATGAATGACGAATATCATATAGGCTTAATTGTTCGTTCAAAAAATCGCGAAAGAGTTTTAGAACTCATGGAAAAATACGCCATGATGATTCGAGATTTGGGTTATCACGCATCGGCCCCGGCACCTGACAAACCAGTGCATTAATAGTACAGATTACGAAAGAATCCGTACTATCTTTAAAGTAAAGCACCATCTATAATTCAAACCTGACATGACTACACAAGAAATATTTGACTACGTAAATTCACATCCATCAGGAAAAGTGAAACTGGCTGTTGCCGATATTGATGGCATTTTAAGAGGTAAATATATCAGCAAACAAAAATTTCATTCAATCATTGAGGGAGATTTAGGCTTTTGTGATGTGGTATTGGGTTGGGATATGGCTGATGTTTGCTATGATAATACCGACTTCACAGGCTGGCATTCAGGCTACCCTGATGCAAAAGTTAAATTAGACCTATCAACTTTTCGTAAAATTCCATGGGAGAATGATATTCCGTTTTTCCTGGGCGAGTTTATTGAAGAAGCCGCCGAAATATGCCCGAGAAATGTATTGAAGAAAGTAATAGCCGAGACAGAGCAAGCAGGTTTTAAACCTTTTTTCTCACAGGAATTTGAGTGGTTCAATTTTGAAGAAACACCTGTTTCCGCCAACGCCAAAGGTTTCCAGAACCTTACGCCCCTGACTCCGGGTATGTTTGGCTACTCAATTCTGAGAAGTACTCTGAAAAACGATTATATGACGGCTTTGTTCGAACATCTGGCTAAGTTTGATATCCCATTAGAAGGACTACACACCGAAACAGGCCCCGGAGTATATGAAGCTGCCATTACCTATTCTGATGTATTAAGTGCCGCTGACAGAGCTTTACTCTTTAAAACTTCAGTAAAAGAAATAGCCTATCAACAAGGCATTATGGCCACCTTTATGGCAAAAATCAATGAAAACCTACCGGGTTGTAGCGGACATGTGCACCAAAGCCTGTGGGATGCTGATGCCAAAACTAATCTCTTTTACGACGAAAAAGCGCCGAACCATATAAGCGAATTAATGCAGAGCTATATGGCAGGGCAATTATATTGTCTGCCACATATCCTGCCAATGGTTGCACCTACCATTAACAGCTACAAACGTCTGGTAGAGGGAGCATGGGCACCGACCACGCTAACGTGGGCAGTAGATAACCGTACAGTGGCTTTACGAGCCTTACCTATTAGTAAGAAATCTTGTAGAATTGAAACTCGCGTAGTAGGTTCTGATACCAATCCATATCTGGCTTTGGCAGCTTGTTTAGCTGCGGGTTTATATGGTATCCGTAAAGGCTTGAAACTCAATCAACCTGCTACGATTGGCAATGGGTATCGGGATATAAGCAATGGCGTATTACCAAGAAACCTCGATGAAGCCACCAAGACCATGCAAAACTCTGATGTAGCAAAAGAGCTTTTTGGCGAAAAATTCGTTGCGCATTTCACCCAAACCCGTGATTGGGAATGGCGCCAATACGCCAGAGTCGTTACGGATTGGGAATTAAAAAGGTATTTTGAGATAGTGTAACCACAATCCTACATGATCATATTTGTTGTTTTTCTGGCTATTGTTTTCATTATCCTGTCGTCAACCTGGTTCAAATTACATCCCTTAGTCGGGTTATTATTAGCTGCCTTAGGAGTAGGTATTTTTGCCGGACTTCCGATCGATAAACTGGCTGAGACCATCGGCAAAGGCTTTGGCGAACTGATGTCAAAAATCGGCCTGATGGTGATTTTAGGCTGTGTCATCGGAGCGATACTGGATAAATCAGGTGCAGCCATTAAAGTTGCAGATATTATCTTAAAACTCTTTGGAGAAAAATATCCGTCTTTTGCTATGTCGGTAATCGGTGCTATTGTGGGTATACCCGTTTTCTGTGATTCAGGCTTTATCATTCTGGCAAAACTCAATAAAATTGTAGCGAAGAAAACCAATAAACCTTTAGGTACGATTGCCATTGCCTTATCAGGGGGGCTTTTTGCTACGCATACGCTAGTCCCACCAACCCCCGGCCCATTATCGGCCGCAGGTAATTTGAATTTATCTCATGCCATAGGCTTGGTTATTCTTGTTGGCTTGGTAGTATCAATTCCAAGCTTGTTTCTATCTACCTGGTATGCACAGAAATATGCTAAGAATTTAGCCATTATAGAAGACCCGGAAGAGAACTGGAATGATACGCATCATAAAACCTTACCAGCAGGCTGGAAAGCTTTTATGCCTATCCTCTTGCCAATTCTATTAATTACTATCGCTTCATTCGCCAAAATCTTAGAGCTGAACGAAACGCTTACCAAATGGCTCAGTTTCCTGGGTAGCCCTTTAGTATCTTTTCTGATAGCTATCTTTTTTTCTTATAGTTTATTCCCTGAAAAGCCATTTGAGAAAATATTTGCCTGTTTTAAAAGTGGGATAGAGCATTGCGGGACAACCCTCGTTTTGGTAGGTGCCGGAGGAGCTTTTGGAGCCATCTTAAAAGAAACATCTTTGAAAGATATGGTAAGCGAATGGCTGGTAGCCAACCAGACTTCTGGCATTGTATTTTTACTGATTGCCTTTCTGGTAGCCGCGTTTTTCAAAACCGCACAAGGCTCAACCACTACTTCAATGGTATTAACCTCGGGCATTTTAGCCCCATTACTAGTATCAATGGGTTTTTCAGAGCCATTGGATTTAACACTTCTGGTCATGGCAATAGGCAGCGGAGCGATGACGGTTTCCCATGCTAATGATGCCTGGTTCTGGGTGGTATCACAGTTTACAGGTCTCACGCAAGGCGACGCTTATCGCACACATACAATCCTCACAGGTTTGCAGGGCATAGTGAGCATTATTACTGTCTGCCTGATATATCTTTTATCTCATCTTTAGTAATTCTATATAGTGATTCTTGTTATGCTGACCCAACTCGCATGTAATAGATAAAATTACATGAGGTTGAGTAGTAAATATTAAAATAAATTTAAAATAGCAACTAAAAATTGTATCCTTACTACGTCATTCCTGTTTGAGCACAATTAAAAATCATGGGGAAATAATATTTAAAGAAAAAGCCTATCGGATTTTTAATTGTGTGAGTTTGAATGATGGGCTGCTTTTTGGTTACTTTTTGCGGCTTCAAAAAGTAACATCCCGGGATTAAGAAAACAAAATAATATACGGCATACCCTATAATTTAACCCTACAGTAAGAATAAATTCTACATTTGACTTTACGCAAACGTAACTAATCGGCACCAAAGCGTGTTATATTACTTTACTTCCTAAAATACATATTCTCAAATGGAAGAGGTAAGCAAATTGGATAAAATTATCGATGCGAGAATGAAATTGAAATCCCGCTTCGAAGAGAAAATGAAAAATACACCATCGGTAGCAGATGATCGTCCGATGGGTAAAGGTGCTATCAACAGACATGGGATGCCTCAATTGCCAGTCGGGCAAACAATCACCCAGAAATGGCCAGTATTAGACCTCGGCTATCACCCCGATATTTCCCTCGATCGCTGGCGCTTGACAGTAGATGGAGACGTAGAAAACCCAGTTGTATTGAAATGGCAAGACTTCATGGATTTACCACAAGTAGAGGATACGAGTGATTTCCACTGTGTAACAACATGGTCGAAAATGGATATGGTCTGGAAAGGTGTGCGATTGATGGATATAGCCGCCTTGGTTCAGCCCAAAGAAACAGCCACGCATATTATGTGCTATGGATATGATACCTATACAACAAATGTATCAATGGAAGAAGCCTTAAAGCCTGATGTATTATTAGCACATACAGTATATGGAGAACCTCTTCCTAAAGAGCATGGTGGCCCTGTACGAATGATAACCCCACAATTATATGCCTGGAAAGGTTCAAAATGGATAAAAAGAATACAGTTTTTGCCAAAGAATAAACTTGGTTTCTGGGAAGAAAGAGGCTATTCAAATACAGCTTACCCGTGGAGAAATGATAGATATAGCTAATTAAATTGTAAGAAATCCAGATATAAAAAAGGCATCGTATAAATTATACGACGCCTTTATGTTTCTAACCTTTATAAATCTAATGAATTATTCTTTATCTGAAGGTAGCGTTACTTTTTTCACAGTGCCATCTTCTCCTTGGGTAACCATCACGAATACTACACCTTTTTGTTTACCGATATTGATTTGACCTACGTATTCACCGCTGAAATCCTTGATTTCGTCTTTGGCTACTACATTGCCTTTCAAATCCATTACTTTAATTGATACGTCGCCTTTTTCCTGACTGCTAAAACGGATATTCAATACATCAGTTTTAGGATTATTCGGATAAACACTCAACCCGCGGACTGTTTTGCTGGACGAGCCACCATCAAAGCCAAAAACATCCGGCATATCACGGAACTGAAACTGTAAATCTTTACCCAATTGGTTAAGATTATTATTCAGGTCTTTCATGTCGAAGTTGAAATCTTTCATATCTAAGTCTAAATTAAAGTCTTCTTCAAAATGGTCATTATCACCATCGCGGCGAAAGACTCTTACGCGTGGTTTGCCTTCAATTACAATATCATCATCGTCATGACGGAATTCGAAATGCTCGTTGTTATTGCCATTTCTTCCACGACTATAAGCTCTTATACGCGGTCTTTCTGTATCGTAATTATAGCTGAAATGGTCGCCATTTTCATTACGGAACTCTCTTTCTTGTTCGTCTCCTGTAAAACTCTCAACTTCAACCTTAGTACCGCGTACTTTGTCTTTATTTTTAGCCATTACCGAATCCTGATATTTCTGAATAAGGTTCTCTCTTTGTTTGTCAGTTAATCCGGTAACATCAAAACTCTTCTCGTGCACTTTGGTTTGGCCGTCTATATCCTGCTCAATTCTGATGCGGGTTGTACTTTTGTCCTTTTTCTTATCTTGTGCAAACGAAGCAAAAGAGATAACAGCCAATGAAGCCAGCAGGCTTGCTTTTAGAGACTTACTGAATGAAGCTTTCATAATTTTATAATGTTTGAAATAATTGTTTGAAACAAATGAACCGGTTCGAATGTTGCACAAACATAGTAAACAGTACCGTTTTCTGGCTGTTAAAGTTTCTTAAAAATTGTTAACAAAGCTATTGTAACTGTCTCAGATACAATTGAATAGTATTCTCTAATCCATAATATAAAGCATCACTGATAAGTGCATGACCAATAGAAACCTCTAAGAGATTGGGAATATTCTGTTTAAAATAAGCCAGGTTTTCAAGGCTTAAATCATGGCCTGCATTTACGCCCAAACCCACTTGCTCTGCTACTTTTGCAGCTTTTGCATAGTCTCTGATGGCCTCTTCTTTATTCTCCGGATACACATGAGCATAGTGTTCAGTATATAATTCAATCCGGTCGGTACCGGTTTCCGCAGCACCCTCTACCATATATTCGATAGGGTCAACAAAGATAGATACTCTGATACCTGCGCTTTTGAAAGTCGCAACCAACTCTTTCAGGCGTTCGCGATGTGTAATGGTATCCCAACCGGCATTAGAGGTAATGGCATTGAGCGCATCAGGTACTAAAGTTACCTGTGTAGGCTTATTAGCTAAAACCAAATCAATAAACTTCGCCTCGGTTGGATTACCCTCAATATTAAATTCAGTCGTAACGATTTCCTTTAAGTCATACACATCCTGATAGCGGATATGGCGTTCGTCCGGACGAGGGTGAACTGTGATACCTTGTGCACAGAATCTCTCGCAATCAATGGCAGTTTTTACCACGTTGGGCATATTTCCGCCACGAGAATTTCTTAAAGTTGCTATTTTATTGATATTTACTGATAATTTTGTCATAA
>CBIHRH010000022.1:0-18656 GCA_966212365.1 uncultured Emticicia sp.
TAACCATTATAATGTAAAATAAGTAGTTTTTTTTTATTGGGGGGAATAGTTTTGGTCGAAAATTTTAAAACATGATGGAGAAAAATTTTACAAAGACGTATATGGATCAAATTGATAAAATAGGCAGACGTTTTACATTTCTCTTGGTGCTGATGCATATTAACATTTTCAGTATCCAAGGACAGGTTTTTACACAATCTGAATCAGATGGGTCAATTACGATTAGTCCTAAGGGATTGCAGGGTAAGACCAATAGTAGTTATAATGTTACAAATTTAGCGTTAGGCGACTATGCACTTTGGATAAATAGTGCAGGTATTGAAAATACAGCTATTGGAACGTTAGCCCTTAAAAATAATACAACCGGAAGCTGGAATACCGCCAATGGATGCTCGTCTCTCTACAGTAATATGACCGGAAACTATAATACAGCAACCGGGCGAGGGGCACTTGCTGATAATTTAGGAGGTAGCTGGAACACAGCTGATGGGCTTTATGCGCTCCGGGATAATAGAGAAGGGTATCGCAATACTGCCAATGGTGCTTTTGCGCTTCAATTCAACAAGGATGGCTATGAAAATACGGCCTTAGGTAATGAAGCAGGTTCTGCAAATATTTCAGGGTCAAATAATACTTTTATTGGGTATCAGGCCAATGCATCCCAAAGTAATTTAACGAATGCAACTGCTATTGGTAACGGGGCTATTGTAAATGCCTCAAACAAAGTCCGGATAGGGGACTCAACTGTTACTGTGATTGAAGGACAGGTACCCTGGACAAACCCATCAGATAGACGACTAAAAGAGAATATAGCTTACACTTCACGATTAGGGCTGACATTTATCAGACGCCTGCAAACCGTATCGTATAATTTCATTGCCGATAAGGACAAAACACGCTACGACGGCTTTATTGCTCAGGATATAGAAGCCATTATGCAAGACTTAAAAGTGCCATTTAGTGGCCTCAAAAAAGCGGAAGATGGCAGGTATTCACTGGCCTATTCTGATTTTGTTATACCCCTTGTCAATGCCATAAAAGAACAACAGGAACAAATAGAAACTCAGCAAAAGGAAATTGAACTGCTGAAAAAGCAATTGCAAAAGGTTGATGATTTGGAAAAGAAGATTGAGTTGTTGGCAGGGAGAGAGTGGGGTTGGGTTGGGAAGTAGATTTACCTACTTCTCTCATTACAATTTGTTATTCCCTTGGTAAAATTAGAACAAGAGCAACATATAACGATTGGATCCCTAAAAATAAGATACTAATAAAATTATTGACGTTTATAAATTATCTAAAAGAAAGAATTTAAATAAATACTCACTAATAAATAATATATAACTATGACAAAAGAAGAATTTATTGGAAAATATCCTGCCACTTTAGCGTCTTACAAGGTGATAATTGATGGTAAGTTTTCTAAATATAAAAGACTCAATCCTCCAGAATTAGATAAATTGGCGTTACATTTTCTTGGGAGATTAATAGATTTGTTTAGAAAAGAAGTTGATGAATTTATTGGGTGGACTTTTGAAGATAGAAGTGTAATATCAAAGAATCAATATTTCGATACTTCTGATCAAAGTATTAAAATATTTAAAATACTGCTTATAGAATATCGCGAAGAACTAATAAATAAAGAATTTCCAGAACTATTTGACAATTGATTTAAGTAATGATTTGAAAAGGATAAGTATTTAAAAATATCCTTTGAAATGGAATAATATACTTAATTAAAGATAAAATCTTAGTAAGTTAGCCTTACTTCAATCCTCCAAAATATTCCCAACAAAAGTATTCTTAAAGAAGAAGGCTACTAAAAGGAAGGCTACTGCCCAGTTGAGGTAGATATAATAGAAATCTTCTACATCGCGGTAGACGCTGTCTTTGATTCTTACTTTTTCCAGACGGTTGATTTGCTCGAAGATATTTTTAAGTGTCTGGTTATCGGTGGCGGTAAAGAATTGCCCATTGCCTTGTTGGGCAATCTTTTTCAGGGTAGATTCATCTACTTTTACATTTTTACTGTCTCTTCCTACAAGAATGGTATACACTTTTATACCGAATGATTTGGCTAAATCTGCTGCTGTAGATGGGTCAAGCGTTCCGGCTGTGTTGTCGCCGTCACTTAAGATAATGGCTACTTTACTATTGCCCGGTACGTCTCGCAGGCGGTTGATGCAGGTGGCTAAAGCACTACCAATGGCTGTGCCGGAAGTCTGAATCATGCCACTGTTGATTTCATTCAGATATTCATTCAGCATGTCATAGTCTGTTGTGAGTGGGCAAATGGAGTATGAATCTGCAGCAAAAATCACTAAGCCTATACGGTCCTGAAAGCGTCCTTTGATAAACTCACGGGCTACATTCTTAGCAGCATCCAAGCGATTTGGGTTCAGGTCTTTTTCTAGCATGGACTCTGAAATATCCATTGCCAGCATAATGTCAATACCCTCTGAAAACTGCTCTTTACTCTCTTTCACCCGTTGCGGGCGGGCTAGGGAAAGCAATACACAGGTAATACCCAATACAAAAAATAATGGCGGCAGAAAACGCAGATAACTGATTAATCGGGTTTGCAGTTGAGGATTACTCAACGATAAGCCTAATTTCTGCTGACCTCTATTATAGAATAACCAGCGAAGCAAAAACAAAAATGGGATTCCGGCTATGGCATATAGATAGATTCTATCAGCCCAAACGAACGAACGCAGGGTTTGTGCTGTAAGCCAATCTATTGAGAACCAATCCCACATGAGTTAATGATGAATTGTGAATTAGCGAATTAGTGATTATTGTCTGAACTTTGATTTAGCTGATTTTAGGATTACACTGATTTGAATTTTTTGATTTATAATGTGTAAAGTTAATTTCTAACAATCTTAGAAATCTTTCTATTATAATCAGTAAAATCATTAAATCAGCGGACGCCGCGCGGCTAAATCAAAGTTCAGACAATCAATTGTTCCTATATCTATCCACAGCATTCCTAACACTGCCGTGTTGAAGTACTAGCGCATGCGCTTCGTCGTGGGGGATTTTTAGTTCGTTCATTACCATTCTAGTTGCTCTTTCAACCAGTTTCAAATTGGTTAATTGCATATCTACCATTTTGTTGCCTCGCACTCTTCCCAACTGAATCATCACTGAGGTAGAAATCATATTCAATACCAGTTTCTGGGCGGTGCCTGCTTTCATACGGGTACTACCAGTTACAAATTCCGGTCCTACTACTGCTTCAACCGGATATTCGGCTTCGGCAGATATAGCACTTCCTGCATTACAAACCACACAACCTGTCAGGATTCCGTTCTGGCGAGCTGTTCTTAATCCACCAACTACATAAGGCGTGCGGCCAGAAGCAGCAATGCCAATCAATGTATCTTTTTCGTTGATTTTATATTTTTCTAAATCTATCCAGGCTTGCTCAATATCGTCTTCGGCATTCTCTACAGCTTTTCTGATAGCCTTATCACCACCCGCCATAATCCCAACCACCATGCCATGAGGTACACCAAAAGTCGGTGGACATTCCGAAGCATCAACTATACCCAAGCGTCCACTGGTACCGGCACCAATATAAAAAATTCTACCGCCTGCTTTCATACGGGGTACTATCTGACTCACTAAAGCTTCTATCTGTGGAATACATTTTTCGACAGCATCAGGCACTGTCTTATCTTCATTATTGATATTGACTAATAATTCATGCACCGACATCTTTTCAAGATTATCATAATGCGAAGTTGATTCTGTTGCCAGTTTTTCTAAACCAAGAGACATATTAAGTTTTATAGTAGTTTTGTTTTATTGTCTGTTCCAATAAATAATCAGGTTTTTAGAGGCCCGACCTGCGGCAATCAAATCAATCTTACCATCACCATCTAAATCGGCACTTTGCATGTCTTCGCAAGCCATCGTATTATCGTCTATGGTATACTCACTCCATTGCGATAGCGTTGCGTCGGGCACATAAAATCTGATGCCTACCTTTTTATCTTTATTCGGTTCGCGCCAACCTACTGCTATTTGTGGTCGGCCTAATTTAAGAAAATCAGCTAAGGCCAGCGCATGTCCCTGATTCAGGTTTTCATTCAGCACTAAAGGCTCTTTCGCCTCACTTACCCAAACCAGTTTATTACCGTGCATCGGCTGAACGGTTGCAAAATAGCCATTTTTGCCCACTTCTGTATATTTTACTTCTCCTATCTGCATATTCCCATGCGCTTTGGCTGATTTTTCCCATTTATCATTATACTGGTAGGTACGCAAGCCCTCTTTTCCACCGATAGTCAGCCAGGTGGTATTTTTATCTTCTTTTATCTCAAAATTATGTGTGAGGTGCATGGTCGAATCGATTATGGTTCGTTTCCACTCGGTTTTAGGATTTGCTGGCTTATCATACGCCCATATTTTTACTCCTGCGCCTTCGCCATTTTTATTGCCTAGACCATGCAAAGGCACAACCACTAATTGATATGTATTTTTAGTTTTTACCCATTTCATTCGGTGGATAGTTACCTCATGGTGTAACTCAACTGCTTCCCATTTTTGCGTAGGGTCAGCAGGACGAATCAATTAATGTACCGAACCTGATTTGCTCAGGTCATTCGTCTCACCCGGATTCCAGTTGGCGCCTACGGCTACTTCTACTTTACCATCACTATCTATATCTCTTGCAGCGATACAGACATTGTCGCGAGCCGTCAGATTTTCAATCATCACAAAACGTTTCCAATCGCCGTTTCTGTACCAGACAAATTGTTTCTGGTCGGCCATTAATAAATCTGGTTTTTTATCACCATCCACATCTCCGATAGCTAAACCATATCCAATACTTACCTGATTGTCAATCGTTTGAGGAACAAAATTGGGAGTTTGAGCAAAACAAATCTGAACAAATAGCAGAGCGCAAAGAAAAGTTTTCATAGGTTTGAGGGGCGTCAATGAAACATTTGCAAAGTTTATAATAAAATTTATTTATTACGAATGCAAGACCATAAACTTTGTGGGAAGAGAACTGCATAAGCAAATTCAATCAAGCACAGGAAGTAGTTTCCCGGGATTCATAATATTCAAAGGGTCGAGCGCTTTTTTGATAGTCCACATGGTATTGACGGCTTCGCCATGCTCTAAGATCATGTATGATAACTTACCAATGCCTATCCCATGCTCGCCTGTGCAGGTACCCTCCATGTCTAAGGCCCTTTTTACCAGACGCTTATTGAGCGCTTTGGCTTTTTCAAACTCTTCCGGATTATTCGGGTCAATGACAATAGTCAGGTGAAAGTTACCATCACCCACATGTCCCAGAATAGGAGCATAAATGCCTGTTTCCTGAATATCGAATTGAGTTTGGGTAATACATTTGGCTAATCTTGAAATCGGTACACATATATCAGTGTACATGAGTTGCCCATCTTTTCGGTAAGCTACAGAGGCAGGAGCTGCATCTGTGCGGGCACGCCATAATTTGATACTAGCTGCTTCGTCTTTTTCCCAGATAAATTCTTTAGCACCGAAACTTTTAGCAATAGTTTCTACCTTTTCCACTTGCTCTTCTAATTCTGCCTGAGAGCCATGAAACTCTAAAAAGAGTGTAGGGTTCTCGGAATAATTCAATGAAGAATAGCGATTGATAGCCCGCATCATCTGCTCATCCAATAATTCAATCTTGGCAATAGGTATCCCTTTCTGAATGGTCTGGATAGTCGTATTGACAGCAGCTTCAACAGTAGGAAAAGAGCAAACAGCTGCATAAATAGCTTGCGGATAGCTATATAGTTTGATAGTGAGTTCAGTAATAATACCTAAAGTGCCTTCTGCACCCACAAATAGATGTGTAAGGTCATAACCAGCTGAAGATTTTTTGGCTTTGCTTCCGGTTTTAATGATTTGTCCGTCGGGTAATACTACTTTTAGCGATAATACATTTTCTTTCATTGTACCATACCGAACGGCATTCGTACCTGAGGCACGTGTACTTGCCATGCCGCCAAGTGTGGCATTTACACCCGGCCCAATCGGAAAAAAGAATCCTGTGTCTTGTAGGGCTTCATCTAACTGGTTGCGGGCAACACCAGGCTGAATGGTAGCATACATATCTGCCTGGTTGATTTCAAGAATCTGATTCATCAACCGGAGGTCTATGCAAACACCCCCTTGCAATGCTAATATATGCCCCTCAACAGAGGTACCTGCACCAAATGGAATAATGGGTATCTGGTGAACCGCACAGATTTTGACGATTTCAGAAATTTCTTTGGCAGAAGATGGATACACAACCCAATCGGGCGGGGTACAAGCGTGATAACTAAACCCAACGCCATGTTCGTTGCGAGTGGTTTCATTGTCAACTACCCGATCATGGAGTAATGCCTGTAACTGCTCAAAAACGATTTGCTTTGATTGCGTATCCATGCGTATCGCTTATTTCATTAATTCGGCATAATGCTTATAGAACAAAGGAATGGTTTCAATTCCCTTAAAGAAATTAACCAGACCATAATGTTCATTAGGTGAGTGCAGCGCATCAGAATCCAAACCAAAGCCGAATAAGATTGATTTTAAACCTAATTCTTTTTCAAAAAGGGCTACAATCGGGATACTACCACCGCCACGGGTTGGTACAGGTTTTTTGCCATAGGCTTCTTCCATTGCCAGCATCGCTGCTTTATAACCTGCCGATTCGGTTGGAGTAACATAGGGTTGTCCTCCATGATGACGAGTAACAGTTACTTTAACCGTTGGCGGAGCAATGGCTCTGAAATGCGCATCGAATAATTCGGCTATTTCTTCCCAATCCTGATCCGGTACCAGACGCATCGAGATTTTAGCAAAGGCTTTCGATGGTAAAACAGTTTTTGAGCCCTCACCTGTATAGCCACCCCATATACCATTCACGTCTAAAGTCGGGCGGATAGAAGCACGCTCACGGGTAGTATATCCTTTTTCGCCTGTTACTTCGGCAATATCTAAATCCTCTTTGTAATCTTCCAGATTAAATGGAGCAGCTTCTAAATCGTCTCTTTCTTCCTGACTTAGCTCCAATACTTTATCGTAGAATCCTTTTACAGTTATCTTGCCATCGGCATCATGTAATGAAGCAATCATCTCGCACAGAACATTTACCGGATTAGCTACTGCGCCACCATACACACCTGAATGTAAATCACGATTCGGCCCTGTAACCGATACTTCCATATAGGTTAATCCACGTAAACCTGTTTCTACTGACGGAATATCATTAGCAATGATAGAAGTATCTGAAATCAAAATAACGTCGGCTTTGAGTTTCTCTTTGTTTTCTTTCACAAATGTGCCTAGGTGTTCTGACCCCACTTCTTCTTCTCCCTCAAACATAATTTTTACATTACAAGGCAAATTGCCATCAGCCAGCATCATCTCAATGGCTTTTACATGCATATAAATCTGCCCCTTATCGTCGCAAGAACCACGGGCAAATATCGCTCCTTCAGGGTGTATTTTTGTCTTCTTAATGGTAGGTTCAAATGGCGGAGAATCCCACAATTCATAAGGATCGGCGGGTTGTACATCGTAGTGACCGTATACCAGAATAGTTGGTAAGGAAGCATCAACCATTTTTTCCGCATATACAACCGGGTGTCCTGCCGTAGGTACTATTTCGGCTTTATCAAGCCCTGCGGCTAGTAATTTTTCTTTAATATACTCGGCTGCACGAATCATATCAGGCTGAAATTTAGAATCGGCACTGACAGACGGAATCCTTAGAAAATCAAACAGCTCGTTTAAAAAACGGTCTTTGTTCTGGTCTATATAAGTACTCATAGATATGTGTTATGGTTACCCAGGAATACTGGGTAAATGTGTGACTTGTCCGGTAGTTGAAAGCAAAAAGCTATCGCTTCCTTACTACAAAGTAAAGTAATTGACGGAGAGAATACAAAGATTTTAAGAAGTCTCTATGATTTCTTGGCGCCGAATTTATTTTCGGTTCCTTTCATCAAACGCTGAATGTTGTGGCGGTGCGTGAATACCAGAATGAGGAATAAAGCACTGGCAAAAGCAAGATAGTAAGGGTCCTGGTCAGGATTTACATTCCATACATTCAATGCAATTTGCACCGGAAAAGCCAGAGCGCCTATCATAGAACCTAATGAGACATATTTTGTAGCAAAAACGAGAATAAAGAAGACTACCATACAGATAATGACAGTCATCGGGAAAGAGGCCACTATTACGCCCAAGGCAGTCGCTACGCCTTTACCACCTCTGAATTGGGCAAAAACCGGATACAGATGCCCTATTACAGCAGCAAGACCCATGAGTAGCGGTAAATACTTATCCGTGCCTGGAAATAAAAACTGTGCAGCAAGAACCGCAAGAAAACCTTTGAGAAAATCAATGACCAAGACGATGATACCTGCTTTTCGGCCGAAAGTACGTAAAGAATTGGTTGCTCCAGCATTGCCACTACCATGTTGGCGAATATCAACACCATGAAAAATTTTACCATACCAAACAGCCGTAGGGATAGACCCTAACAAATAGGCAACAATAACGCCCATTAAAATCATACGAGTTCTCTTGTTTAAATGATGAGGCTGCAAAACTATATAAAAATTGTGAGATTTGAAGATTTAAAATTTTATTAAAAAAGGTAAAATGTTGATGGTAAATGTTTTGTGTGTTAAAAAATTATTAATAAAATTGTATATTTCGCTTAAAAGGTGATTTTGTGTTCAGACTGCTTTCCTAACAGTATTGTATTAATAGTTTTGTATCTCGCAGAACATAAGCTACTAAACCGTTTTAGGTTGAATCAAAAAAAATCTACCAGGGATTAAATCTTTTTCCCGGAGTCGTTGTTGTTTTATCAGACATACTATTTTTATGAGATAAGATATTAAACCTAAGCTTCCCACAACCGGCTTTAACTCCTGGGAAAGTATGTGGAGTCTTCTACTAAAGACTATTGTACAACAAACGCGAATGCGGCAAAATCAGGCTTGCTATTCCCTTCAAAGGCTATGAAAATAAATCTATTATCTGCTTCTTTTAAAGAAGAAACGAGTAAAACTTTGTCGTTGGCTGTTCCTATTGTGGTGGCACAATTAGGCACTATTCTGATGGGGGTGACTGACAATATCATGGTAGGGCATTATCTGGGCAAAATAGGCCTTGGCGTATCAGGTATTGCCAATTCCATTGCTTTTGTGATTTCATCTATTGGTATTGGTGGCCTTGCTGTTGTTGCACCATTGATTTCTAAAGCCAAAGCAGAGCGTAATGTGCCCGAAGTCAATCGCCTGTTCAGGGCAGGTTTGTGGGCTGCTTTGTGGTTTGGGGTGATATTGGGCGCCATAGGTTTTATCTGTATCTACTTCTTTGATATTTTTCAGCAATCCCCCGAAATCAATCAGAAAGCCCCGACTTTCATGGGTATTATTGTTATATCCAGTGTATTTGTATTCATCTTTGTGGCCTCTAAACAGCTTTCTGACGGGCTTTCTCGTACGTATGTAGCCATGATGATTACCATCATTGGGCTTGTTACGAATTTTGTCTTTAATGTATTGCTGATAAATGGCTATTTAGGGTTCCCAAAAATGGGACTGAATGGCTCGGCTGTTTCTACACTCATTACAAGGATGTTAATGGTAATTGCCATGCTTACCTATCTATTCAGAGCTAAGACCTTTAAGAAGTACCTAAAGAAAAAATATAACCCATTACCTGTAGGTGATTTGGTAAAGTACATCTTTAAAATAGGTGTGCCGAGTGGCTTACAGTTTTTCTTCGAGATAGCCGCATTTTCATTAGCAGTGGTTATGATGGGCTGGTTAGGCGAAAACCAGCTGGCAGCTCATCAGATTGCTATTAATGTAGCCTCTACTACTTATATGATGGCGGCAGGTTTGGGTGTTGCAGGAGGTATCAGAGTAGGCGAAGGGAGAGGGTTGAGAAGTATTCAGAGAATAAAAACTTCGGGAAATGTGGCTTTGTTGTTAGTAGGCATATTTATGACGACAATGATGTTACTGATTATCGTTTTGAATAGGTTCTTAGTAGAACTATATATTTCAGATATTGAAGTGATTGAAATAGCTGTGAGATTGATGTGGATAGCGGCAGTTTTCCAGTTATCAGATGGTATACAAGTGGTTGCTTTGGGTATTCTCCGGGGGATTGCTGATGTAAATATTCCGACCTGGATTACCATGTTTGCCTATTGGGTTGTAGCTTTGCCTCTCGGTTATTTTTTAGGCTTTCCCTTGAAACAAGATGCCATCGGTGTCTGGATAGGGCTATTTGCTGGCTTAACCATGTCGGCCATTCTACTAACCACGCGTTTTTATTATCTGGTAGGTAAAATGCGGAAATCTGAACAGTATTCCTTAGAAACAACAAGTGCATGAAAGAGAAAAATCTTTGGTCATATTATAATGAAGACGTAATAGAAGCAGGTCTTGATGAAGCAGGGAGGGGATGTCTGGCAGGGCCTGTTGTTGCCGCTGCAGTCATTTTGCCAAAGGATTATAAACACTCATTACTGAACGATTCGAAACAATTAACCAAGAAACAAAGGAATCGTTTAAAAGAAGATATATTCAGAGATGCTTTGGCTTATGAGATAAAAGAAGCATCGGAAGCAGAAATAGACAGAATTAATATCTCAAAGGCTAGTTTTCTGGCTATGCACCGCGCAGTAGATGCTTTGAAAATTCGGCCGGAACATTTACTGGTAGATGGTAACCGCTTTGTGCCTTATCCGCTTATTCCGCATACCTGTATTGTAAAGGGCGATGAAAAGTTTCTATCTATAGCTGCCGCCTCAATTCTGGCCAAAACCTATCGGGATGATTTGATGGAGCAACTGGGACTGGAGTTTCCCTCTTATCGATGGCATGAAAATGCAGGTTATCCGACACAGCATCACCGCAATGCTATTCTTCAAAACGGGTTGACACCTTATCATCGGTTGACATTTAAGTGTATTAAGTTGTTTTAGGTAAGGCTTATTGTGTAAGACGATTTGAAAAATCGTGATACATAAGAAAGGGTGACACGATTTGAAACCGTGCCACCCTTTTCTCTTAATTATTCAGATAATCAGAATTTCAAGTCTTTCAGATAAGCTGCATCGTTTTTCATACTCTCAATCGGGCTTACCGGATATTGTTCCTGCTCTACCAAAAAATACTTAATACCTGCATCTTTGCCTGCGCGTAATAGTTTTTTATAATCAATAATACCTTTCTCCAAATCTGTTTGTTTTGGTTTAGGATCTTTGGTTTCCAATTGTTTTACGTGGCAAAGTTCGTAGCGTTTGCCGTATTCTTTCAAGTGAGCCAATGTATCTTCACCTGAAGCCTCAATCCAGCACATATCTAACTCAAACATCACTAATGATGGGTCAGTATTCTCTAGTAAGATACGTTGACCTTTTACACCATTCGCATTTTGGAATGAGTACGAGTGGTTATGATAACCATATTTGATACCGTATTTTTTTGCAGTTTCGCCATGTTTGGTGAAAGCCTCAGCTTTTTGTTTCCAGGCATCTGCTGAAGGTTGCATACCTATAGCCGGACAGATTACGTAGCTTAAACCAGCTTCTGCACATTTAGCAATCATTTCTTCGTTGGTGTCTGGCAAACCTAGGTGCGTACTTACCATTTTCACGCCAATGTCAGATAAATAGCTTTTCGCTTCTTTCGGAGTCATTCCCCAGAATGGATCTTTTGAGTAGCTTTCAAAATATTCGTAGCCCATATCAGCCAATTGTTTCATATAGCCTTTAGGGTCTTTAGGCAATACATCACGGATACTATATAGCTGGCAACCGAATTGTTTCAGTGTGCCTTTAGCTTCTACTCTATTAGCTATCAAGGCCAATGCTGCCAAAGAAGCAGATTGTTGTAAGAATTTTCTGCGATCAATCATCATAGTTTTGCTGGAGGTTTTGGTTTTATAGCACAAAGAGAATGATAAATGTGATTTTTTTGTGGTTTTTTAATCGGGTTTCAATCAGACCTTTTTATGCAATTCACAAAAAAAGCACAGATAGCCAACTACCTGTGCTTTCGCTCTACTTTATTTCAAATCTTAACTTTCAAACATATTGCCTAATCCACCTAGAATAGAACCGCTTTCTTTCGTAGAATTACCACCATAAGGAGCCAGTCGTTGAATCAATTTCGAAATCGGCAATGATTGAATCCATACTTTACCCGTACCACGAAGCGTAGCCAGGAATAAGCCCTCACCACCAAAAATCATCGACTTAAGGCTACCTGCACGCTCAATATCAAATTGTAATTGTGGCTCAAAACCAACTACACAACCTGTATCAATACGCAATGTTTCATTATTTAACTGGCGCTCGATAACTACCCCACCTGAGTGTATAAATGCCATACCGTCGCCTTGTAGTTTTTCAAGAATAAAACCCTCTCCACCAAAGAAACCCGAGCCCAGGCGTTGGTTGAAGTGAATAGAGATACTGGTCCCCATAGCAGCACATAAGAAGGCATCTTTCTGAACAATAAGCGTATTACCCATAATCTTCGACAAGTCAACAGCTCTGATTGTGCCTGGATAGGGTGCCGCAAAGGCGACTTTACGCTTCATTTGTGGGACACGGTTAGTAAAGTGGGTCATGAAGATAGACTCACCCATCAATGCACGGCTACCTGCTTGCAATAATTTACCAAAAAGGCTTTGTTGTGGTTGTGAGCCATCGCCCATTTTGGTTTCAAACTGAATACCATCTTCCATAAAAAGCATAGAACCTGCCTCGGCAATTACGGTTTCATAAGGGTCAAGTTCGATTTCGACAATCTGAATGTCTTCGCCGAATATTTTGTAATCAATTTCGTGAGAACGCATAGCTATATATTGGGTTTATGATTTTGCGACGAATATAGAAGTTTAGTAGAATATCTTTCAAAAAAAACTACATAAATGGGTACATTGTTGAGGGAATGGTTATTTTTATAATATTTTGAAATCTTTCCAACCTTTCAACTGTATAAAGTATCATTATAGTAAATGCAGAGAATTTTAGACAAAATCGCTGGAATGGTTTTTGAGCTAAAAACTCTGACAGTATGAAAGATAGCTTAAAAAATTAAAGGAAAATTTTATGAAAAGGTTAATGGTAGTAATGATGGTTGCATTGGCAACTGCATGTTCGAAAGAAGACGTGGCAGAACAGAAGGCTTCGTTTGGTAGTACAATTGAAACAGCCTATTCTAAAGCAGTGGTGTTGCAGGAAGGTGTTGAAGTAAAAGTGACAAAAATTGAGGACAGCCGTTGTCCGAAAAGCGTTGTATGTGTTTGGGAAGGAATGGTTAAGGTGTACATAAGCGTTTCTGAAAAAGGTGCAACGAAAGAAGCGGTGATTGAAATAAAAGGCGGCGAACAGAAACCTGCTTCAACCACAGTACAACTCAATGGTGTTAATTATGTGATTGAAGTAACAGACGTCTCCCCTTATCCACAAACACCTGATCCAATCAGCTTGCAGGATTACAAAATCAGCTTTAATATCAAGAAAGCTTAATAACATAAAAGGCTAACCCTCGGGTTAGCCTTTCTTTTTTTACACCTGTGGTTCGCTTGGTGGAGGTGTCTTTGTTGTATCTTCAGGCTTATTGCCGAATAAATCCTGTAAGAATTTTTCAGCGCCCGGAAAATACTGCTTCAATGCTTCTGCTCCTTCGGTTTTCAGTTTATCAAAATATTCAGGTGCTTTGTCAATGGCTTGTTCAGCTTCTCCTTTAAACTGATTGGCCTTTTCTTTCAAGTCTGCCAATGCTTTTTCTCCTTCTTCAGTCTGTAAATATTTGTGTAAGGCTACACCCGCGGCTGCTCCCAGTACGAATGTGGCTAAGTGTTTTGCGTTTACCATTGTTTTAAATTGATTTGTTGTTAAACTAAACCTAACTTCTAATGAAATTATAAAGTAAATGTATCAATAATTTAGCGTCATAATGTATAATTTTGCCCATAGGTAAAAAATATTGATAAATGGCTGAAAACCTTATTGACAATTACGCGCGTCTTCTTTTTGACTATCATTTCTTGCAACAGTCACTAAAAAAGGCTGATTGTATTTTTGTATTGGGTAGTCATGACCCATCAGTGGCCGATTACGCCGCTCAACTGTATAACGAGGGCTATGCTCCTTATATTATTTTTTCAGGGGGGGTAGTTCGGCCAGTAGGTGAACTACGAAATACAGTACCAAAAACCGAAGCAGAAGCCTTTTTTGATATTGCAGTGAGCCAAGGTGTACCTGCCGAGGCTATTCTGTTGGAAAATGAAGCCACTAATACTGGTGCGAATTTTATAATGACACGAAAGCTGTTAACAGATAAGAACTTAGATTTTAAAAGTTTTATATTGGTACAAAAACCGTATATGATTCGACGGACTTATGCCACGGCGATGGTGCAGTTCAAGGATTTTGATTTTATTGTTTCGGCTTTACCAGATACTTATGATTCGTATGTGGCGCGTTGTCTGGCAGGGGGTATCAGCAAAGAGCGTGTGATTAGTAATATGACCGGAGACCTGCAAAGGCTGAAAATTTATCCTGATAAAGGATTCTTGATAAAAATGGACATACCGGAGGACGTCTGGCATGCTTATGAAAGACTTCTTGAGTTAGGATTTGAGGGACGTATGGCAACCTAAGTATAGTTGCCATTTAATAAATAATTTGTCTGAAAATCACTTATTTTTCGGCTAAAGTAAAAATCGCACATTAATATTGCCCCGTAGAAAGCATAACAAGGGTACAAGCCTCTAGGGGTTCTATCTTATTTTTAGCGAGTAACGACTCAAATTCGGGGTTTTCGGTGCCAGGGTTAAAGATGACTCTTTTAGGCTTTAATCCTACAATATAATCATAATATTCGGGCTGACGTTTGGGGCTGATATACATCGTTACGGTATCTACGCCCTCCAGTTCAGGCTTAGTTATCTGTATTTCTTTGCCACCAATTTTTCCTTGATCTCTGCCTATGAGTTCAATTTCGTGACCATGATTTAATAATCTGTTGGCAGCTAAAAAAGCAGAACGTGTTGGGTCAGTGGATGCTCCTATTACTAAAGTTTTCTTCGACATCGATTCGCGTTTGTTGTTTAGTAGTAAAACACTTACTTAAATGGGTTTTGTTCCTTAATTTTAGAAACTGTTTGAGTTAAATTTTGAAAGTAAAAATGGCAGTCCAACGCTGCGGATTTTACGGTACAGTATTGGTCAAAAAGCAACTTTTTAATTCAATAAGATTCACTCAAACAGTTTCTCATTATTAAAACCATAATTTAAAAACAATTTTTTGCCTAGAATGTTGTTATAATGCGAAGGCAATCCTGACTGTTGAGAGTTATACTCATTTTGCCGCTGGCATACTTTTTTTGCTGGATATGACAATAGTTTGAGATTAAAAACTAATACAATTTTGTGATGAATAGAGGATTGAATAGTGAAAAAAATGCTCTTTGGGCAGAACGATGGACACCAGTTGTCATTGAAGTAGAAGGAGTTGAGAATCCTCCTCGTTATGAGGTCTCGAATTTTGGCCGACTCCGTAGTTTGCAGAACGATGCTAAAGGTACAATTATCAAAGGCTCGGTTATTCAGGGTTATAGATCGCTGAACGTAAGATTACCTAAAGGAAAAACATTCAATCGCTATATTCATAAATTAGTGGCAGAAACTTTCGTAAAAAAAGAGAGTGCCGACCATAAGTTCGTTATCCATCTCGACTATGACAAAATGAACAACCATTTTGAAAACCTGAAATGGGTGACAAAAGACGAAATGGTTGAGCACAATCGTGAAAACCCTGCCGTAAAGAATAAGCCGATTCCGAGAAACACCAAGAACTACAAGTTGACCGAGACAAAGGTCAGAATGATAAAGAAAATGCTTCAGAATGAAAATACCCGTCTGAAAATGATTGCGAAACAATTTGGCATTACCCATACACAATTGAATCGTATACGTTCAGGCGAAAACTGGGGCTACCTGAAAACCGACGAATAATTGCTTGCTACTTGATGTGATAGAATACTTTTTTAATTTGTGAAGTATTCAAATCTTCTCTGAGTATCACTTCTAAAATAAAACAGGAACGACCTGTGCCGCTCCTGCAAAATCTGTAAACTTCGGAAGGGGTTTATCTGAGTGTTATTTTGCCTAATTCAGCCAGAAAGTCTTCTTTTCTGCGACGAGCCACTTCTACTTCGTAATTATCTGACATAATTGCAAATCCACCTTCACCTTTTACATATTTCTTTACATGACGCAAGTTGATCAAGTGTTGATTATGTACCCTGCAAAAATTATATGGTGTCAATAATTCCTCATATTCTTTTACGTTTTTCGAAACAATGATTTTCTTTTTGTCGGCTAAATGAAAAACAGTATAACTACCATCAGACTCGCATCTGATAATTTCTGAAATCGGAATATAAAAGACCCCTTCCTGTGTAGGAAGTGCCAATTGCATATTCTCATTTTTAGGCGTACGAATATTCTGCAGCAATAACTCTATGCTATGGTTTGTATCTTTCTTTTTGATACGATCTATTACTTTTTCAACTGAATAATCTAAATCATCAATATCAACCGGTTTCAGTAGATAATCAATTGCCCCAAACTTAAAGGCCTGAATAGCGTACTGGTCATAGCCCGTTACAAAAATTACCTCAAACTTTACTTCGGGCATGGCATTGAGCATATCAAATCCGGTTTTGCCCGGCATCTGAATATCCAGAAATACCAAATCAGGTTTCAGGCGCTGAATGGTAGCAATGCCCTCATCGGCTGAGTGAGCCGCACCAAGGAGTTCTATTTCAGAATAACGTTCCAACAGCTTAGCAAGAGCCTGGCTTCCTCTTACTTCATCGTCGATAATCAGGGTTTTAATCTTCATTGGGGTTTTTCGGTAGCGTTTTTGGGTGTTAGATAATACCTAATTTCTTCAATATTTTATTGGTAATTTCAAGCCTGTCTGCGGCAAAAGACGGCATCTCCTTTTCTACTGGTTTATAGATGCGCGTAGCAAAAAAATACAAATGGTCTTTCTTTTGCACATAACCCACATACCAGCCTATGTCTTTCGGAGGTGTATTGGCCCAACCGGTTTTAGCTCTCAATATATATTCAGGCGTTTCTTCCTGAATCATGATTTTCTTGACTATGCCAAATGTCCTTTTCGAAAAAGGTAGTTTTTCTTCATGCAATTTCACCAGAAATTCTAGCTGATTTTTAGGTGAGATTGTCAGGCTTGACCCCAACCAGAAAGTGGTCAGTCCGGCGCTTATATCTTTATTGCCATAATTACAGGCTTGGAGATATCGCTGATAATTCTTCTCACCAATTCTTCGGGCTAATTCCTGATAAAACCAGACTGTCGAATTTTTGTAAGCGCGCTTTAAATCATGGTCAGCATTCCAGACTTCACGAGACCGCTTTTCTCCATCCCATTTAATTACTTCATTTTCATCTTTAATCACTCCCGTTTCCAAAGCAATCAGTGAGTTCGGGATTTTAAAAGTTGATGCGGGAGAAGTAGGTTTCAAAAACTCCGCTTTATCACTTACTATATATTCTTTCTTTTTATAATCGTACAAAAAGAAGTCTCCTTCTAAGTCTTTCTCTTTAAAATACTGACTGAAATTTTCAATTTTTTGCGAGAAAGTATCCAAAACGCAACCGAGTATAAAAATAAAAGTGAGTAGTTTTTTCATTCTAATGTAGCACGAAGTAAATTTGGTCTGATTTCTAACAAAAATAGGTAGCTACAAAGGAATTATTGAAGAAAAAGTCTGTTTTTTTACGAAGATTTTTATCCAAGGAAATTCAATAGAGGTTTTTATTGTTGTAGTGGAAAACACCCGTTGAAAAAATGAATTTAAAAGTATTGTGTTTTGGTATTACCCGTGATATTATCGGGCAGTTTGAATATAAACTTTCATTGCCATCAGAAGCAACCGTAGCTGATTTAAAAAATCAACTTTCTGCACAGTTTCCTAAATTTGCTACTTTAAAATCTTTGCGTATTGCTTTGAATGAAGAGTATGCCGAAGATGCTATGACCTTGAAAGAAAATGATGAGATTGTTCTGATTCCGCCAGTGAGTGGAGGGTGATTAGAGGGTAAGAAATTTGATATGAATATGATAGATATACAATTATTACATACACCACTTTCGGAGCAATTCTGCCTCGATTTTGTAAAAACGGATGATACAGGAGGAATTGTGATTTTCGTTGGAACAGTACGCAATCAGACCAAAGGTAAATCTGTAATAAGACTTGATTTTGAAGCTTATGAACCCATGGCTATTTTGGAAATGAGAAAAATTGCTGTGCAAGCTGTTGAGCAATTTTCTCTAAAAAAAATTTCAGTACATCATCGAGTAGGTACTTTAGCTATTGGCGAAGTTCCGGTGGTTATTGCAGTATCATCTGCTCATCGTAAAGCAGCTTTTGATGCCTGTGAGTTTGTAATTGATACCCTAAAAGAAACCGTGCCTATCTGGAAAAAAGAGATTGTTGAAGATGGAGAAGTATGGGTATCGGCTACGCCTTGATATAAGTTATGGATTAGGGTTTGCCTGATAATCATCAAACGCCGTTCTTGTATTCACATT
>CBIHRH010000023.1:0-18632 GCA_966212365.1 uncultured Emticicia sp.
TAATCAGCGGATTCAATAATTTAGAAAGGCTCTCTTTCTTCACACGTTTCCACCAGAAAAACTGTGCAATACCTGTCAGAATGGTTATCACCACAAAAAACCACATCTGGAATTTGGTATAATGCTCTACCTGATTTGTTGGTAGGGCCATATTCAATTTTACGCCAAATACCTCTCCTATTTTATTATACACCGGAATAGACGTAGTAACAATAATCTGGAAAGCTGCCAGACTCAACATCAACACACCCATAAAAACCCAGAACTCACGTGAGAAAGTCGAGATTTCCTGAGCATCTTTAGGCAAGTGTTTCCAACGGACAATTGATAAAGCAACCGCCGCAATGATGAAAGTAAATAAGTAGAGAAGCAACTGCCCTGAAAGCCCCAAATCGGTAAATGAGTGCACAGAAGCATTACCCAATACCCCACTTCTGGCTAAGAATGTAGAATAAAGTATCAGAATATACTGCGCAATCACCAGAATAATGGTGTACTTTAAAGCCGAACTATTTTTTCTGGCTAATAGCATGGTGTGAAAACTTGCTACTAATATCAACCAAGGCACGTATACCGCATTCTCAACCGGATCCCAGTTCCAATATCCTTCAAAATTCAGGGTTTCATAAGCCCAGATACCTCCCATCATAATACCCGTACCTAAAACTACGGCAGCTACCAATGTCCACGGTAACGCAGGTTTTATCCACTCCGTATATTGTTTTCTCCACAAACCAGCCATACAAAAAGCAAATGGTACCAAAGTAAGGCCAAATCCGAAAAAGAGTGTCGGCGGGTGAATGACCATCCAATAGTTTTGCAACAAAGGATTCAAACCATTTCCATCTTTGGGAATAAAATCAGGATTAGTTTTCCAGACAGGAATATCCGGCATCGACTCTCTCAGGGTAAGGAATGGAGAGCTTCCGATTTTGAAATCGCCAAAAATAACGACTCCTAAAATCATTGAAGCCAAAAATGTCTGAACTAACGTAAAAATGGTAAGCGTTGGCGCTTCTAAGACTTTGTTTTTCCGTAGCGATGAGTTAATCAATATTACTCCCACAATCACATTCCAGAACATCCAGAGTAAAAAGCTCCCCTCCTGGTCTTGCCAGAAGCAAGAAACTGCGTAACCCAAAGGTAAACTCAACGAAGCATTATCCCAGGCATAATGGTATTCAAAATAATGATTGAAAATAATGCCTAACAATGAAGCACAAACCGAAACAACCGCTACCGCATGCACATAAAAAGCACGACGGGCAAATTTGAGCCAATCGGTAGCATTATCTTTTAACACTTGGGTAGTCGGGCGACTAGCCTGCCAATAGGCATACGTAGAAACTAAGGCAGCAACAAACGCGATAATAATGGACAAATGCCCTATATTTCCTAAATATGGTCTTAACATAAATTATTTGATAAACTTGAATTGGTAATTGACACTAGTAAAGGTGTAGCCCGAAAACGGACACAACCTTTATCAAATCAATCGAACCAGGCACTCCACGGAATACGACTTAAAATTAACACTAAAGCTAAACCAAAGAAAATGGCAGTTTGCTTAAATTTCTTTCCATTACCTACGGCACGTTTCACACGGGCATTGCCAATCGTTACTAAAATAACAGCAATAAGATTGACAGTAGGGTGTTCTACTGCATATTTACGCAAAGTGCTGTCTTTCATCGCCACTTTCATATCAGCAAAGGCAGCCTGTGTAATTGGTGAAATAAATAATAATATAATACCTAATAGAAACATGGTATGGGTTGCTATCAAAGCAAATTTATTGATTCTCAGGTGCTTTTCTTCAAAAGCTTTCTGGCTACCTGAACCCAGAATACCATTAAGGGTAGCAAAAGCCAACAGAAATAAAGTAAGATATGCCAGATATGAGTGAATCGGTTGGATAATTTGATACATATATTTTAAGTCGTTAGGTTACTAAAAATTTTCGGCAAAATTACATCATAATCTTTTAATAAAAGCACGTTTAAATTTTATTTTCTGACCGAAAAGAGCAAATTTTTAAGTTAGACAAGGCGCATTTTGCAGATGTAGCCAGCAGCTACATCGAAAAAATGTAACGAAGTATAACTTAAAAAGATGCCTTTGGAGGTCGAATAATAAAATTTAAACATGCTTTAATATACAGCGAACTTTCAGTTCATTATCGTATGTTAACAGAACAATGAGATTCCTGAAACCCATATTCATCATTCTATTATTCTGTTTTCTGCTTTTTATCTCGGTTTTTCCGCAGGTATTGCGTTGCTCTTTCGTGATGTATAATGATTTTATTAACCTACAGCCCAATGTATATGCAGCCACTACTTCTACCTTAAAACAGCAGGATTCGCTAAAAAAGTATATTAAAGTTGCTAAAAAACGTGTAGAAGATTTCTGGGGCAGCCAGAAAGGTGATGCTACTATTATTTTCTGTGATAATCAGGAGGAATATCAGAAATACTGCCGGACTTCGGATGGAGCAGGTTGTACCATCGGCACACCCGTAGGTTCGTGGATAGTTTTAAATAAAGATGGGCTTAATCCTGATGTAATTGCTCACGAAATGTCACACGACGAATTAATGACCCGTCTGGGCTGGTGGAAAACCAGAACAAAAATCCCGACATGGTTTGATGAAGGCGTGGCATTAATGCTTGATTATCGTTTTGTTGAGGCACAAGATAGCATTCAAAGATATAAGGCCTACAGGGACGAATTATTTTTCTTGTCAAAAAAATCTCCCTCGCTTGAAGAACTGAGCACTGAAAAAGAGTTCTTCGGTCAAGGCGAATTTTATACTAAGTTAGCCTACTATACCGCTGCTTCTGTTGTTTCCAGAAAAATTGCTTATGGTGGCAAACAGGCCATTCATCAGACTATTCAGAAAGTAAAACAGGAGAATGCTTTTGAATTTTAACTGTCAGATCTAGCATTTTCTGCCTGCATTTTTTTCTTTTCCAAAAAACTTCCGACCTTTGCCCCTTTGGAACTCAAAATTTATACGCAATGAATATTTTGATTATTGGCTCTGGTGGTCGTGAGCATGCATTTGCCTGGAAGATTTCTCAATCAAAAAACCTTACGCAGCTTTTTGTTGCGCCGGGTAATGCAGGCACTGCGCAAATAGCTACCAATTTACCAATTGCCGTCAGCGATTTCACGGGAATTGCCGAGGCAGTGAAAGAGCACAATATCGAAATGATTATTGTAGGGCCGGAAGACCCGCTGGTAAAAGGCATTGTTGATTTCTTCAAAAAAGATAAAAGCCTTAAAAAAATCAAAATCGTTGGGCCTGATGCGGCTGGTGCGCAATTAGAAGGTAGTAAGGATTTTTCAAAGGCTTTCATGCAAAAGTATGGCATTCCTACAGCTGCATCTCAGACTTTCAAAAAAGATACACTTGCCGAAGGGTTGGCCTATTTAGAAAAACAATCTCTTCCAATCGTTCTAAAAGCAGATGGCTTAGCTGCAGGTAAAGGAGTTATCGTTGCCGAAACCCTCAAAGAAGCACAACAAAGTCTGCACGAAATGCTGGCAGAAGCCAAATTTGGTGACGCGAGTAGCAAAGTATTGATTGAGCAATACCTGAGCGGGATTGAGCTATCAGTATTTGTATTGTCTGATGGAAAAAATTATAAAATTCTGCCGGAAGCTAAAGATTACAAACGCATTGGCGAGGGAGATAAAGGTCTAAATACCGGGGGTATGGGTGCTGTTTCTCCGGTTCCGTTTGCCGATGAGACCTTTTTGCAAAAAGTAGAAGAACGCGTAGTGAAACCTACTCTGAAAGGTTTACAAGCCGAGGGAATCAAATATGTAGGTTTTATTTTCGTTGGACTAATGAATGTAGATGGCGAACCTTATGTTATTGAATACAATGCACGCATGGGCGACCCAGAAACAGAAGTGGTTTTACCTAGAATAAAAACTGATATGGTAAAACTCATGAAAGCAACGGCTGAAGGTAAGTTGGATAAAATCAAACTTTCGCTGAATCCTAAGGCTGCTATTGCTACAGTTGTAGTAGCAGGTGGTTATCCGGAAGATTACAGAAAAGGAGATTTAATGCAGATTCCTGAAGCGGAAAAAGATAGTATTATCTTTCATGCCGGTACAAAACCGGGCAATGATAATACAGTATTAACCAATGGTGGACGGGTGATTGTATCTGTAGCAATGGCTCGCACCTTAAATTCTGCCCGTCAGAAATCACAACGATTAGCAAAAAACATTATATTTGACGGCAGATATTACAGAAAAGATATAGGCAAAGACCTTTTAAAGTATTTGAAAGACAAGGAATAAGATATTTCGGACTTATTATATATAGATTTTACTATCAGAAATCATAATCTTACAAATAAGAAATAGCACATAATACGCTAAAGAAATACCTTTCTTCTCACACTTTTGCCTGTATCTGTATAAATACAATGATGTACGTAAATGATGATTTGAATTAGTTGTAGATATTATTTTTCGTGCGATAGCTCCTTATTCGCAAATCGCTAATTCACCATTTACTCGCATCACTCTTAACCAAATATAAACTATATATATACAGAGGATATGGGCTGTGGACAATGTTCATCAGGTGGCTGCGGAGCAGTAAAGACCTTAGATAGAACCGAAAAATCGAATCATAAAACTGTGGCAGGGTGCTCATCGGGCGGCTGTTCGACAGGTGGATGTAATAAAATGAATGCATACGATTGGCTTTCGAACATGGAAGTGCCGATGAATATGCGTTACAATATGGTAGAAGTAAAGTTTAAAGGCGGCAGAAAAGAGTATTTCAGAAATACCAATGGCCTTGAACTTTATACTGGAGATTTTGTGGTTTGCGAAATGCAAACGGGTTTCCACATAGGTAGTGTTTCTTTGCAGGGCGAGTTAGTTCGTTTGCAGATGATAAAAAAAGGAATTCAGGACGACGACAATATAAAGAAAGTTCTACGTCTGGCTCAGGAAAAAGACCTTGAAAAGCATCAGCAAGCCATTGCCCGAGATTTACCTACCATGTATCGGGTACGTGAGATTTCAAAAGAACTCAAGTTGCAGATGAAAATGTCTGACGTGGAATTCCAGTCAGACAATACCAAAGCTACTTTCTACTATTCAGCTGATGATAGGGTCGATTTCCGCGAATTGATCAAATTACTGGCAGCCGAGTTTAAAATTCGGGTGGAAATGAAACAAATCAGCCTTCGTCAGGAAGCGGCTCGTGTGGGTGGTATTGGCTCTTGTGGCAGAGAATTATGTTGTTCTACCTGGCTGACAGATTTCAAAGCGATACCTACTTCTGCGGCTCGTTACCAGAATCTTTCATTAAATCCTGCCAAACTTTCAGGACAATGCGGACGCTTAAAATGCTGTCTTAACTACGAATTAGAGACTTATCTGGATGCTCTAAGCGATATTCCAACGGTAGAAAAACCATTAAAAACCGAAAAGGGAATTGCCGTTTTGCAAAAAACTGACATCTTCCGTCGTATCATGTGGTTTAGCTATAACAATGATATTAACTGGCATTCGTTACCTATCCATAAGGTGGTTGAAATCATGAAAATGAACGAAAAAGGAATTATTCCTACTTCACTCGATGATTTGAACCTTTTGGATACAACAGTTGCAGATAAAAACTCACCAAGAAATTCTGACTTAGATCGTCTGGATAAAAAATACACAGATAAAGGCAAAAAGCCACAACAGTTTAATAGAGATCAGAAAGGAGAGCCTAAGGCACAGAATAATAACCCGAAACCTGCTAATCCGGCTCAGAATAGTCAAAACGCTAACCAAAAGCAGGGGAATCAAGGGCAGAATAAAAATAATCTGGGACAAAATCCTCAGGCCAAACAGGGAGGAAATCCAAACCAGGGGAATAACCAGGGTGGAAATCCTAACAAGCAGAATAACCCGAATAATCAGGTAAAATCTGTGCAAAACAATCAGGGAGGAAATCCGAATAATCAGGGAAATAACCAGAACAAACAACAACAGAATAATCAGGGCAACCCGAACAACCAAAAAGGAAATCAATCTAATCAGGGTGGCAAACAGAATAATCCGAACCAAGGCAATAATCCAAATAATCAAAAGGGAAATCAGCCGAACCAAGGAGGAAACCAACCTAAGCAGCAGAATAATCAGGGAGGCGATTCTAATAATCAAGGGAATAACAACCCTAATAAACAACAACAGAATAATCAAGGTGGTAATCCAAATAATCAGAAGGGGAATCAGCCTAATCAGGGAGGAAACCAACCTAAGCAACAGAATAATCAGGGCGGAAATCCTAATAAGCAGAATAACCCGAATAATCAGGCAGGAAGTCCTAATAACCAAAAGGGTAATCAGCCAAATCAAGGAGGTAATCAGGGTAATAACAACCCCAATAAACAACAGAATAATCAAGGAGGGAACAAACCGCAGCAAGGAAATCAGCCGAAGAATAACCCTCAAGCCAACAATAAAAATAATGACCCGAATCAGCCTGGCTGATAGGTTTCAACTATACTTGCTTAATGAAAAACCTTATTATAGGCTTCGTACTTTGTCTGAGTGTTCTTTCTTGTGATAGCAACGCTATTTATAAGTCTTTTATAGACTTCAAAGATACAAATTGGTATATCAAGGATGTTCCGTCTTTTACTTTCGAGGTAAAAGACGAAACCATTCCTTATGATATTTATCTGCTGGTCAGAAATGCTTCTCAATATCCCTATAACAATCTCTATGTAACCCGCTACATCTATGGGCCGGATAATAAGTTAATCAATAAGCGCTTGGAGCAGGTTATTCTATTTGAACCTAAAACTGGCAAACCGTTGGGTAAAGGTTTAGGCGATATTTGGGACAGCAAAGTGCTTTCGAGTCGTGCCTATAAATTTCCAAGGAAAGGCAAGTATACCATCAAGCTTCAACAGTATATGCGCCAGGACCCACTACCTTTCATTATGTCGATTGGTTTAAGTATTGAAAAACCTCTACCTCCGAAACAATAATGACCAAATTTGGGTTTATCAATAAAACCTGATACACCAAAACTGGGCTTCTATGAGTTTTTTACCTCTTTTCCCGCTGAACCTGGTAGTCTTTCCTCATGAAGATTTGAATCTCCATATCTTTGAGCCTCGTTATAAAGAACTCATTAACGAGTGTCTTGAAAATCAGACAACTTTTGGAATTCCTACTTTTGTGAATAATAAACTGGTAGGTTATGGTACCGAGGTACATATCACTCAACTATCCAAGCGTTACGGTGACGGTCGGATGGACATCAAAACCAAAGGATTGAGAGTTTTCAGAATTACTGATTTTCAGAATCCCATAGAAGACAAACTTTATGCAGGTGGCGAGGTAGAATTTATTGATAATGACAACCTGAACGAATCTGTAAATCCATTCTTATTGAGTCTGGTTGATAGATTATATGTATTGTTAAAAATAAAAGTAGATTACAATAAGCCCGAATATCAGCCTTTCAGTTATAGAATTGCCCACAAAATTGGTCTTTCGGTCAATGAAGAATATGAATTGTTGACCGTGGCTTCTGAGATTCAACGACAGAAAATATTAATCGCACATCTTGAAAGAATCTTACCAATCGTTTCGGAAGTAGAGCGAACCAAAGACCGTATCGCTATGAACGGCCATTTTAAGGAGTTTGACGCCCTAAATTTTTAACCACGCCAAAACATTACATAAAATATGCTTATTCATCGCCCACGAAGAAACCGCAAAAGCGCTGCTATCAGAGATTTGGTACAGGAAACTACGCTTTCGGTTAATGACTTTATCTTTCCGATGTTTGTCATGGAAGGCACCAACATCAGAAGCGAAATTAAATCAATGCCGAATATCTACCGTTTTTCTTTGGATACACTCCTGGAAGAATTGAAAGAAGTAACCGACTTAGGCATCAAATCTATCTGCTTGTTCCCGAATTATCCTGAATCAAAAAAGGATAAATACGCTACTGAAAGCTATAAAACAGGTACACTATATCTGAAAGCCTTAAGCGAAATCAAAAACAAATTCCCTGATTTAGCTTTAATGACCGATATAGCTTTAGACCCATATAGCAGCGACGGACATGACGGCATAGTAGAAAACGGAAAGATTCTGAACGATGAAACCTTAGATGTACTAGGCAAGATGGCATTAGCACAAGCACGTGCCGGAGCAGATATTCTGGGGCCATCAGATATGATGGATGGTCGTGTAGGGTATATCCGTGAATTGTTGGATGATGAGGGCTTTAGTGAAATAAGCATCATGTCTTATTGCGCTAAATATGCCAGTGCATTCTATGGGCCTTTCCGTGATGCATTAGATTCAGCTCCTAAATTTGGCGATAAAAAGACTTATCAGATGAACCCTGCCAATGTAAAAGAGGCTTTGATAGAAGGACAATTGGATATGGAAGAAGGCGCAGACTTCCTGATGGTAAAACCGGCTTTCTCTTATCTGGATGTAATCAAAACTTTGTCTGATAATTTCCCATTACCAATAGCTGCCTATAACGTTTCCGGCGAATATGCCATGATTAAAGCCGCTGCCCAAAACGGTTGGATTGATGGACAAAAAGCGATGTACGAATTGCTCTTGAGCATTAAACGAGCAGGGGCTAATGTGATATTGAGCTATTTTGCTAAAGAATTTGCGCAATTGAAGGCATAGAATCGAAATTAACCCCATCCCCAGCCCTTCCCCAACAATGGGGAAGGGGGCAAAAGTCCCTCTCCCCACTGTTGGGGAGAGGGATTTAGGGAGTGGGGTCTTTTTACCTCCTCACCAACTCCACAATATCAAAATCATGATCGTTTTTCTCATTTTTCTGGTATGATTTCCGGGAAACCTCCTTCCATTCATCTTCATTCAGTTTCGGAAAAAACGTATCACCATCTATATTTACTTTTACTTCGGTCAGAATGATTTTATCTGTGATGCCAATAGATTGCTCGTAGATATTCCCACCACCTATAATAAAGATTTCTTCGTCGCCTTTTGCTTCTTTAGCAAGTTCAATGGCTTTTTCAATTGAATTAGCTGTTAATACCGATTCATCGTCTGAAACTTTGCCCTGTCTTGTAATCACGATATTGGTTCGGTTAGGTAAAGGTTTACCAATCGACTCAAACGTTTTTCTACCCATTATTACGGCATGCCCACTTGTCAGGGTTTTAAACTGTTTCAAATCGTCCGAAAGTCTCCATAGCAATCGGTTGTCTTTTCCTATCGCGCCATTTTCGGCCACTGCTACTATTATCGTAATCATTATTCCAATTTTTATGACCGCAATTTAGTGTTTTTAATAGGCTTTTACAGCATTTTTTGGCATCTTTGCCAAAAATTAGTCTCAAAGCTTATTCAGATAACTCAATAGTCGTCTGAATTTTTTTTCTCAATCACTGAATGAAAAATATTGACGTTTGCCTGACGCCCGATTTATTACATCTTCACAGTATCGACAATTCAATAGTAATTATAGCAGATATTTTCCGGGCCACTTCGTGTATGATCACAGGGTTTGCCTATGGCGTAAAAAGCATTATCCCTGTTGAAACGGTAGATGAATGTAAGAAACTTCAGGAAATGGGTTATATTGCTGCTGCTGAACGAAATGCAAAAAAAGTAGAAGGCTTCGATTTAGACAATTCTCCATTCAGCTATATGAGCGAAAGACTCATTGGTGAGAAAATTGCCATGACTACCACCAATGGCACGTATTCAATCACGAAAGCAAAAGCTTCGGCTGTTAAGGTTTTAGCAGGGGCATTTTTAAATCTGAACGCTATTGTTAAGTACTTAAAAACACAACCTTACGATGTATTGGTACTATGCGCAGGTTGGAAAGGCCGTGTAAATATTGAGGACACCCTATATGCAGGAGCATTGATTGCGGCTTTGGAAGACGAATATTTTGTACCAGAGGATAGCGCCATCATGTCATTACGACTGTATCAACAAGCTAAAGATGACTTGATTGGTTATCTCGCCAATTCATCACACATCCGTCGTTTGCAAAACCTGGGCATTCACAAAGATATTGCGTATTGTCTACAAAAAGACCTATACGACGTAGTCCCTATTTTAAGAGGCAACGAACTGGTAAACTTGTAGATTCGATTAATAATAAATGAGAATTCAAGATAATAATCACTAAATCACTCCTCACCGGGCCGCGTAGGCTCAGTCACTCATTAATTTTCTTCATCATGAAACTAAAATTTCATATCCTAAAGCTGCAAATGCGGCATACTTTTACCATCGCACATGGCTCACGTGATGATATTGATGCGTTTATTGTAGAGCTACAAGATGGCGAATACAGTGGTTATGGTGAAGCCACGCCTATCCCCTACTATGGTGTAACAGCAGAGGGCATGAGAGATAAGCTGGCTGAATATCAATCCATCATTGAGAACTACGACCTGCAAAACCCGGAAGATTTCTGGGCATTGATGTACCCGCACCTAAAAGATAATCCTTTTGCGCATTGTGCCTTAGATATGGCTGCTTGGGATTTATGGGGTAAGAAACAGGGTCAACCATTATATAAATTATGGGGACTTTCAGTTAATAAAGTTCCTTATTCTAACTATACCATTGGAATTGATACTATTGAAAAAATGGTATCCAAAATGCAGGAATTTGATTTTCCTATCTATAAAATCAAATTAGGCACCAACCACGATGTTGAAATCGTAAAAGAACTTCGCAAACATACCGATGCACTTTTCAGAGTAGATGCCAACTGTGCCTGGGGTGTAGAAGAAACCATCAAAAACTCAATAGAATTCAGTAAACTGAATGTAGAGTTTATTGAGCAACCGATGGAAAAAGGCGCTTATGCTGCGATGGAAGAAGTAATGAAGTATTCGGTACTACCTTTGATAGCCGACGAAAGTTGCATCATTGAGGAAGATGTAAAAAAATGTTTCGGAAGGTTTCATGGAGTAAACGTGAAGTTAGCTAAGTGTGGAGGTTTAACTCCTGCCCGCAGAATGATAGCTGAAGCCAGAGAATTAGATATGAAAGTGATGTGCGGTTGTATGACAGAAACCAGCATTGGAATCTCAGCCATCGGACAATTGCTACCACTACTAGACTATGTAGATATGGATGGTTCCATCCTTATCTCTAACGACCCTGCCACGGGTGTATATCTGGATAAAGGCAAGCCTATTTTCCCTAATGTAAATGGGACCGGGGCTTTGTTGTAATAAGATTTTGTAAATAAAAAAGGTGCATTGAATCTACTTCAATGCACCTTTTTTATATTTTAAAATATATAATTGCCACAATGTACACTAATTACACAATGTGACACTATTAGTTAAAAAGCTAAATAAATATCGTAGAAAAATAGTGTCACATTGTGGCAATTCATATTACATATCTTACTTCCCAAAATCAGCCTCCAATTTATTTAAGTCACCATCTGAAACCTCTCCAGATGTTACCACTACACGATAACGGAAAGTTGTTGATTGTTTGGGTGCTAAAGTTAAGTTCAAAGTCTCTTTACCATTAGAGAACACTTTTTGTCCCAACGGATTCACCGAGAAAAGACCATAGCCACGTGAATGCCAGTAAGCAGGATACCCAGGGTTTTTAGGATGATCAATAATGGCTACTGAGATTTTCTCAGCACCGATTTGTCCTCTCAGGTTTATCCATTCTGAACGTTTTGACCATGTATCTTCACCTTCTATACCTTCTTTGTTACGATAAGAACCTACAATGCCTTTATTGTCTAAAACAGGCACTTTGGTAGCTACACCACTGGCATCAGTAAATACTTCCGGTTTATTAGATGGATGCTCTAACTCTCTGGCTACACGAATCGCAAAAAAGCCATCTTTTACGTCTTTAAATACCACTTCTTTATCGGCAGCAGTCAAAGTGGTAGTTCTGTCGATGATTCGTTGATTATCTGTTCCCTGAAATGTATAAGTAGTTTCTTCGGTCAGCATCAGTTTGCCTTCTTTATCCAACCAATCTGCTGTTACAACCAAAGAGCCTTTTTTACCCGATTTCACAGATTTAATACCTGTATGAACAATCGTTCCGTAAGTACCTTTGGCACTTGGCGGGGTCAGTGAGTTATTCCAGAAATCATGACCATTTACATCTTCATAATTCATCCAGATCCCTACATGGTGCGGGTGGTCAACTCTCTCACCTGGACGAGGGTCTAATGGCCATCCACGGGTAATCAATGTTCCCTTTGATGTATAAACAGGATACAGAACTGCTTTTTTGAGGACATCAGGCCCCGGATAAAAGTAGGATGTGAAAGGTTTGCCGTCTACTAATACGTTTACTTTTTTATTGGCGTCGTCTCTGACTAACTTCACTTCTTTAGTTTGTGCGAAAATTATGGCAGGGCTTAGTAATAATAACAGAATTAATTTTTTCATGAGTTTATCGGATTGAAAAATGAATAAGCAAAGTAAAGCATCATTTTATTATCTCTCTACCGATATATTAGCTTTTTATTATATTTTTTTGACTTTAAATAAGAATCAATGCGGCAATTTCTCTCTGATTAAGCCATAAAACCATGTTCCGGCTAAGGCACTTAATAAAGTAACAATAAATACGGTAACGCCAGTGCCTATCTGTGCATAGATTGGTCCTGGGCAAGCGCCGGTAAGCGCCCAACCAAAGCCAAAGAGTAAGCCACCGAAAATTTGTCCTTTGCTGAAAGGTTTAGCATCCAGATTGATTGGCTCTCCGCTTAGGCTTTTCACTTTGAATCGTTTAATTATTTGCACAGAAATGATTCCGACAACTACGGCAGTACCAATAACTCCATACATATGAAATGATTCTAAACGAAACATTTCCTGAATACGAAACCAGGAAATAACCTCTGCTTTTACTAATACAATCCCAAAGCCAATACCTAAAATCAGATATTTCAATAAGCTTCCAAGCGTTCTTTTCTCAGTTGAAGAATCAGCTAGATTCTGGGTTTCAAAATCTAATATATCTATGTCTTTTATTTCTTTCATGACCGTTGAATTATAAGTACGGAATTACTAACCAGGTAACAATAAAACCACCTACCATAAAACAGATAGTAGCGATGAGCGAGGGCAATTGAAGATTGGACAAGCCCATAATAGAATGCCCGGAAGTACAACCTCCGGCATAACGTGTACCAAAGCCTACCAGAAAGCCCCCTACTACAATAAAGATGAAGCCACGAAGCGTAAATAAGCTTTCCCAACTAAACAAGTCAGTAGGCACCAACGCACCAAATTCCTGAATGCCTATAGATTGCAGATAAGTTTTTGTGCTATCAGCTATTTTAATGGGTTCCGGATTGCTTAATAAATGGGCACCTATCCAGCCACCTATAATTACACCTGCAACAAAAACCAGATTCCAGCTTTCTTTTTTCCAGTCGTATTTAAAATATCGGATTTTAGCAGGTAAAACAGCCGCACAGATATGCCGCATGGATGAAGATATACCAAAAGCTTTATTGCCTGATATGAGTAAGATGGGGACGAAAAGCCCAATAAAGACACCGGCTACTGACCAATGCCAAGGCTGTTTGAGTAGTTCGAGCATGTTGTCAAGTGTTTATATACAAACATAAGAAATAATCTACTAAATTTATAGACTATTAAACATTTGTTTGGAAAAATAAATTCCTTGCCTGCCCGGGGATATGTACCTGATCCTTTATGTCCTTTCCTTTATACCCAAAAACGGCACCCAGTTCTCTTCAATAGAGCCTGCAAAATCGCGGAGGAACATAATAAAAGATGGCTTGTAAGGTTTTCGAGAGAGAGAGAGTTTTGCTTCTTCGGGAGAGAGGTCGCCTTTTTTGGAGTTGCAGCGGCGACAAGCAGTTACTAGATTATCCCAGTTTGTTTTTCCACCCTTAGATTTCGGAGTGAGGTGGTCGAGGGTGAGGTCTTCATGGCTTCCACAATATACACATTTGTTCCCGTCCCGCCTGAATACATTCTGCCTACTGAGCATGACACCTTTAAAAGGTAAACTAACATAGCGATGGAGACGTATTACTGAGGGGAGCGGGTAAGTAGTGTCTATTGTTCGGAGATAGCCTTTCTGGGAGTCTGACACCAGCTCAGCCTTGGCGAGGTATACCAATGCAAAAGCCTTTGGAACAGTGCAAATACTTAATGCACTATAATCTGCATTTAAAACTAAAACTTTCCTGCCCATACAACATTTAAGATTAGCGGTTTATATATTTGCAAGGCAATTTAATTGAAAGTTTTTAAATTTCCAACAGAAGTTTTTTAAGAAATTGTTTTTTCATTATTTTGAAAACCTCTATTTTGTAAGGCGATTACAAAAGGTAAAAAACATCCCTCATACAATATCCGTTAATTAAGAAATCGGAGATAATACACTAAAAAATATTTGAGAAATATGTCGGCTGGAAGAGGAAAATTATTGATTGCTGAACCATTTTTAGGTGACCCCAATTTTGAGCGTAGCGTAGTACTTTTGTGTGAACATAATTCACAAGGATCATTTGGCTTAGTTTTGAATCAGACTACTCAATTACGTTTAGATGATGTTATCGAAAATGTATATGGCGAGCTTCCCTTGTTTATTGGCGGGCCTGTTGAGCAAAATACCTTACATTTCATCCATCGCTTAGGTGATATTGAGGGGGCGGTTGATATTGGCAATGGCATTTATTGGTCTGGAGATTTTGAGAATATCAAAACCCTTATAAACATCGGAAAGATTACAGAAAAAGATATTCGGTTGTTTATAGGTTATTCAGGCTGGTCGGCAGGGCAACTGGAAAATGAAATGAATCGTAATTCGTGGATTGTTTCAGAAACCGATGCTCATTTCATTTTTGATACACCTGCCGACCAGTTCTGGCGTGAGATATTAAAAAGTATGGGTGGCGAATATAAAGTACTGTCTAATTATCCTACTGACCCGCGCCTGAACTAACCTTGCCTTTGCCATAAATAATTTCGCCTGGTTTTTTGCCAGTATGCTTACCGTTCTCAAGCACTATGGTACCATTGACCAATACATAATCAATACCGGCTGAATAAGCATGAGGTTTTTCGTAGGTAGCCATATCTGTAATTTTATTCTCATCAAAAATCACGATATCAGCTGCCAATCCGGTTCTGATTAACCCACGGCCTTCTATTTTAAATCTTTGAGCAGGTAAAGATGTCATACGGCGAACAGCATCTTCCAGACGTAATACCTGTTTTTCACGTACATATCTACCAAGCACACGGGCATTAGATCCATAACCACGAGGATGTGGCATATTTCTGTTAAACTGAATTACTCCTGCATCCGAAGCTATCATGGTATTGGGGTATCGCAAGATTTTGGCCACATCATCTTCACTCATTTTATGAAAAACCATTTGTGCCCCACCTTTATCTACCATATCCATAATTAGGTCTGCTTCTGTAGCTAAATCGCTCTTTCTGCCTAATAGCTTATTGATTTCACTTACATTCTTACCATTCAGGGTAGAATCTGCCTTATAACGAGCTACAAAGGCATAATCATAACTTTTGCGCTTATCGGCTTTTACACCTTTTATCATTTCTTCCCGAATCTTCTTTCTTATTTCTGGATTAGTTAGTCTCACATGCACCATTGAGTCTCCATCAGCTAAAGCCCATGAGGGTAGCATCGTTCCCATATTGGTACTGCTGGCGGTATATGGGTATTGGTCAACATTCACGTCTATTCCTTCCAAACGGGCTTTTTCTACAATACCAATCGTCATATCACTTTGCCCCCAGAGTGGCTTGCTTGAAATCTTGAAATGGGATATTTCTACAGGAATATGTGCTTCTCTGCCAATATTAATGGCTTCTTCTATGGCATCACGCACTTTAACCCCCTCATCCCGGATATGCGAAGCATAAATACCCCCTGATTTTGATGCCGCTTTGGCTAAGCCTACTACTTCAGGGGTTTTAGAATAAGTGCCGGGTATATAAATCAATCCGGTAGCCAGACCTACTGCCCCATCTTTCATAGCTTGTTCTACCAGTGCTTCCATCTTTTGTTGTTCCTGAGCAGTCGGGTCACGGAAAACATTCATCATCACCGCTCTTCTGACAGAGTTATGCCCTATTAATGAGCCTAAATTCACACTTATCTGCAATTGCTTCAAATCCTCAAAAAACTTAGCCAGATTCACTTCTGACGAACCACAATTGCCTGTAATAACACTCGTAACACCATCATGAATAAAATTATCAGCTGTCGATACAGTCTTGATGCCATCTTCCACATGCGTATGCACATCAATAAATCCCGGACAAACAATCTGATTTTTAGCATCAATAACTTGCCTGGCATAGCTGGCTTGAAATGAACCTATTCCTGCTATTTTTCCGTCTTTAATCACTATATCAGAAGTATACCAGGGGTTTCCTGAACCATCTACAATGCGGCCATTTTTGATAATAACATCGTATTGCTGGGCAAAGGATGGAGAATAAAGGGATAAAATGGCTAATAAAAGTAAAATCAGGCGTCCGAATCTAAGGGTAAATGAGTTTAGTTTAGTAGTGAAGTTCATAGAGTATCTGGTGCATTAGTTTATTGCTACTAAGATACTTATTTAAGATTATTTTCTTATATTAGCTTTGACTATTCGTCAAAAAATAGTCTAATCAAAGGTTTAGATAATAGAAAACCTGTTTTATCGTTAAATTGCTGATATTAACCTTCTTGCCATTAGATAAGGGTTCTTCTCTGATATGGCGTTATTACCCAATTAAATTTCTGAAATGAAAAAGGGAATTTACTTTCTGCTATTTTCTTTTTTTAGCCTTGCTGCGTCTGCTCAAACTGTTGCACCATCCGTAAAGCGCTTGGCGTCACAAATAACTGATGGTATCCGAACCGATTCATTGAAAGTACGAGCCATTTATGAATGGGTGACAGATAATATTGCATATGATATTGACTTGTTCAATGAAATGAATATCAAGACTGCAGAAGAATATGCAGCAGTTCAAAAATCTGAGAAAGTAATACAGCGCAAGAAAGGCGTTTGCATGGGTTATACTAATCTGTTTCAGGATTTGTGTATAGCTTCTGGCATAAAGGCTTATAGTGTGCCGGGCTATTGCAAAAGCATTGACCCACGAACCAATGCCATGATTTTTTCACCTGAACGACACTCCTGGAATGCCGTGAGAATTAATAACAGATGGTACCTATGCGATCCAACCTGGGGGGCAGGTGCAATTGATGTTAAAACAGGACAGTTCAGAAAAAAACTAAATGAAGAGTTTTATCTGACTGAGGGAAAAACTTTTATCAAAAGACATATCCCATTAGACCCACTATGGCAACTATTAGATAACCCCATCAGTATGCAGGAATTTCGTTATGGACAAAAACCGGCCAGACCATTAAAATTCAATTATCTGGATACCCTTAAAGTATTTGAAACCTTAGCCATTGACCAACAGAAACTGAATGCTGATTTCAGAAGTTTGCGGTTCGATGCCAGTAATGATGAAGCCAAATCTGATATAGGCTATTATTATGCTAAAAAAGCCGAAGTTGATTCAAAAACGTGGCATGACTTGGTAATGTCGTTTATGAATAAAAATACCAATGATTCTTATAGAAGAGCCCGGGAACAAAAAGACCGTGTTTATAATCTTCTTGCAAGTATCGAAAATGATATAAATCAGGCACGCTATTACTATTCGCTAGTCCCTCCTAGTTCACAGCTAAGCCGAATAGCTCTCAACAATATGCGAAATGCCGATAATTATCTCAATTACATCGAGCAAAATCGGGATAATTTGGCTAAGTACTATGATGCACTCAGGAAGATGAAACACTAAGACACAAAATATTTGCGTGAGCTACCGCTTTTTTATGTAGTTTTGAACTCTGTTTCGACTCAAAAAACCTAAACGTTTACTCATGAAAAAAACGCTCTTTTTGCTTTTAATAAGCATTCTTACCCTTGATGTTTTTGCACAAAATATTATTCCGAAACCCGTAGAAATCAAAAACACAGCCGGAGCTTATAACATTACCGCGGCTACTACCATCGGTGCAAATAATGCCGAAAGCCAGAAAATTGCTGAGATGTTCGCAGCTAAATTGCAGCAAGCAGCCGGAGTTGCACCAAAAATTCAGAAAACCGGAGCTATTCAATTTACTATCAATACTACTCCCAATGCTACTATCGGTAATGAGGGTTATACTTTAGAAGCCGGTAATGCGGGTGTAAAAGTTGCCGCCAACAAACCTGCAGGTTTATTCTATGGCTTACAATCACTCCTGCAACTATTACCTAAAGAAATTGAAAGTAAATCGGTAGCTAAAGGTGTAAAATGGACTGTACCGGGTGTTAAAGTAGTTGACTACCCTCGCTTTGGATGGAGAGGGCTGATGTTAGATGTGAGCCGCCATTTCTTCTCAAAAGCAGATGTAAAACGCTATATCGATGATATGGTTCGCTATAAATTCAATACACTTCACTGGCATTTAACTGATGATAACGGCTGGAGAGTAGAAATAAAATCTCTACCTAAGCTAACCGAAGTAGGTGCCTGGCGTGTAGCAAGAAATGGTCATTTTGGTGA
>CBIHRH010000024.1:0-18051 GCA_966212365.1 uncultured Emticicia sp.
AATTGCTTACCATAGCAGCTTTTCTCTCCTCGTCTAAATGAACAATCTCTTTTTCAGACAAGCGAGCCAATGCCATTTCTACCATACCCACTGCCCCCTCTACAATCTGTTTACGGGCAGCTACTACAGCAGTAGCCTGTTGGCGTTGAAGCATAGCGTGGGCAATTTCCGGTGCATAAGATAAGTGGCTGATACGTGCTTCAATTACTTCTACCCCTGCCTGCGCAATACGCTCATTCAATTCTTTTTCCAACATTTCATTGATTTTACCTGAACCGTCTCTCAAGGTAATAGTGGCATGTTCATCTTCAATATTATCGTAAGCGTACGAACTGGCTAAATGACGAACAGCTGCTTCTGACTGAATATCCACAAATTTCTGGTAATCATCTACCTCAAAAATAGCTTTCGCAGTTTCGCTTACCTTCCACACTACTACGGCTGCAATTTCAATAGGGTTACCTAATTTGTCGTTCACTTTCAGTTTTTGTCCGTTCAGGTTTCTGGCGCGAAGACTGATTTTTCTACGGCGGTACAGCGGGTTTACCCAACGCAAACCATTTTGTTTCATAGTGCCTACATAATCGCCAAAAAATGTGGTAACCCTCGCTTCATTCGGGTTAATGACTGTCAATCCGATAATGATGAAAAATCCGGCTAAGCTAATAATAACTGACAGGATAGGAATATACGTGAGGATAGTAAAAAAAGGTACTATCAATAAAAGCAGCCCGGCTACAAGCATGATATAACCCGAGGGTGATTGTAATTCTTTTTCTTTCATCTGGTTTAGAAATTTTGATATTAAAATGATATCACAAAGATATTGTTGTCTGCGAGATTACCAAAAGAAAAAATGATGGATGATGCTTTTTGTAGATGAATGGTAATTAATAATAATCGACTATTTTCTCATAAATTGCGGAATAATTGAAAATTAACAGATAAAACGATGGTTCTTAGCGAACAAGAAATTTTACGCCGTCAGAAAAGACAAGATTTAATGGCAATGGGAATCGACCCATATCCTGCCGAATTATTTGAGGTGAATGTAACATGCGCCGACATTGAGAAGAATTACGAGAACAATAAGTTAGACTATAAGAATGTTTCCATTGCAGGCCGCCTGATGAACTTCCGTATCATGGGAAGTGCCTCATTTGCCGAGCTCCAAGATTCAACAGGTAGAATCCAGCTTTATTTCCGTCGTGATGATTTATGTCCGGGCGAAGACAAGACCTTATATAATACGGTTTTCAAGAAGCTATTAGATATTGGCGATATTATCGGTGTAAAAGGTTATGTGTTCACTACCCAAACCAACGAAATATCCATCCATGTAACAGAATTTAAAATTCTGAATAAGTCTCTGCGTCCGCTTCCGGTTGTAAAAGAAGTTGATGGCAAAGTATACGATGCGTTCTCAGACCCTGAGCAACGCTATCGCCAACGCTATGTCGATTTAATCGTAAACCCGCATATCAAGGATATTTTTATCAAAAGAGCTAGAATTATCTCTACCATGCGTCAGATGTTTGATGAAAGAGGTTGGTTAGAGGTTGAGACGCCTATCCTGCAGCCTATTCATGGTGGAGCAGCGGCTCGTCCGTTCAAAACACACCATAATACATTGGATATGCCTCTATATATGCGTATTGCCAATGAATTATATCTGAAAAGACTAATTGTTGGTGGTTTTGATGGCGTATATGAATTTGGTAAAATGTTCCGCAACGAGGGTATGGACAGAACCCATAACCCTGAATTCACCTCTTTAGAGTTTTACGTAGCCTATAAAGACTACGAGTGGATGATGAACATTACCGAAGAAATATTTGAAAAAGTGGCTTTGGCGGTTCATGGCACAACGAAATTCAAATCAGGCGAACATGAGCTGGATTTTGCAGGGCCATTCGCACGTTTGAGTATTCTGGAAGCTATAGAAAAATATACAGGCGTAAATGTAGGCGCATTAACAGAAGAAGAAACACGTCAGCATTGCCGCCAGTGGGGTATGGAAGTGAATGATACAATGGGCAAAGCCAAATTGATTGATGAGATTTTTGGTGAAAAAGTAGAAGATAATCTAATCCAACCGACTTTCATTATCGACTATCCGGTTGAGATGTCACCATTAACCAAAAAACACCGCAGCAAAGCAGATTTAGTAGAGCGTTTTGAGTTGTTTGTAAATGGCAAAGAAGTAGCTAATGCTTATTCAGAGCTGAATGACCCGATTGACCAGCGTGAGCGTTTTGAAGAGCAATTGAAACTGGCTGAACGTGGTGATGAAGAAGCGATGGCAATGGATGAAGACTTTATCCGCTCGTTAGAATATGGTATGCCACCAACCGCAGGTATAGGTATTGGTATTGACCGCTTAACAATGATGTTAACAGATAATGCCAGCATTCAGGAAGTACTATTCTTCCCGCAAATGCGTCCTGAGAAAAAACAGGAAATATCTACCGATGCAGATTACGAAGCGATTGGTGTGCCGACAGTATGGATTCCGGCATTACAAAAAATGGGCTTTGTGATGGTTGATCAACTGAAAGGTGCAAACCCAAACAAAATTTTCAATGATTTAGGTGGTGTAAGAAAGAAACTGAAAATTGAAGACAAAATGCCTACCCTTGATGAGGTGAAGGCCTGGGTTGGGTAAAATATACAATTCAAACTCTAAAAGCAGCATTTCAACCGATAATGCTGCTTTTTTTATTGGGCGGTTGTAGGTCAAAACATCTATATCGTTAAATTTGCCTGAAAACAATATTTATTCCATGAAAAAATACATTACCTGGTGTCTGGTCATACTGCCCATTCTTACACAAGCTCAAGGCAACCTGAAAGCATCACTTGATAAAGTGAAAAGCTATGTAAAAGAGATTAAGTTAGAGAAATCTACTGTTAATCAGCAATTCAGCTACGATAATGCCAACCCTTATGATGTAAAAATAGCCATTACAACTGCTGATTCAAAGGGTAAAAGCACAGAAGAAATCTATGAATTTAATATGGGATTGATGGGAGAGGTAAAAAGAAGTGCGTCAAGCAAAGAAATGAAAGTAGAAATGAGTGCTCAGAAAAACCTGAAAGTAATTCGCTTCACCAAAGGCGGAGAAATGCAGAATTACGAAAATAAGGTAGAGATTTTAGCCGAAAATGTAGACGATGCCCGTGAATTGGAAAAAAACCTAAAGGATGCTGTTTCAGCCGCTAAAACGGCCTGGGAAGCATCTGTTAAATTGCCCAAAGATGATTTAGCGGCTTTGCAAAGCTGGCTCGAACAACATATCAAAGATGTATCATCAGATAAACAATCTGTCAAACAAAGCCTGAAAAAATCGGGTACTTATAAAGACCGTGCAACGTTGACAAGCGAAGAAAACGATGGCAAGAAAACCACAGAATTGCAATCAGATTTTAGCTGGGGAGATTTCAATGACAATGGTGCCGAGTTGAAAATCAGTGGCAAGGAAGTGACAGTCAGTGTTAAATCGAAGAATGATTATGTAAGAACACAACAAGGCAGCGTGATGAAAGGCTACGACGATGAAGTGAAGTTTGCTGCAGCTAATCCAACCGAGGGAACAATTTTGCAGATGGCTATTCAGAAGATTATCCCATTAGCCAAGAAAGAACTACAGAATAGGGTACCTAAAATAGCGTCCAAAGAAGAAGGCTTTAAGATTCTGAAAGACCGATTGAAAGATGTGAAAGCCAACGAATCAAACTATATACAAAAAATTGAGCCTGCTTGTGCGACCACCTATAGCCTTAAATCAGAAGTAAAAGGTAAGACGGTTGAGGAAAGCTTTAAGTTTAATTTTGGTGATTTGACTGATTTCAAATTATCAATTTCAAAAGAAGTAATCAGGATTGCCTCAAAAGTACAGGATAGCAAGAAATTTATCCAGGTTACTAAAGATGGCGCTCTACAAAACTACGATAATAGCGTAGAATTTATAGCAGGCGATATTGAAGATGCACGCTATCTGATGGAAGCCCTTCCTGCTATTGCTAAAGGCTGCAAAGGAAATGTTACAGCAGGAGATTTCAACTGGCTGGCAGGCAAAGTAAAAGCCATAGAAAATCCAAAACAGGAATTGGTATTACAAGATGGCGATAAGTGCAAATGGAAATTAACATCAACAGCCTCAGATTCTAAAAAAACGGTAGAGACTGTTTTAGAATTTAATCTCTATGATATAGACCCTAATAAAATAGAGGTCGATGTATCGGGTAAAACAGTAGGTATTATGGGTTATACCATCAACAAGGAGAAGTTTATTAAACAAACCAAGGATGGTAAGCCTACCTTTGCCAGTGAAGCCAATCTGGTTGTGAATACGATTGAAGATGCACAAAAAGGTGTTGCTACTTTTAAAGCCCTTGTGGGAGGTTGTAAGAAATGATTTTGTGTAATTGCACTTTATTTATAATGCAAAGAGGCTACTCAAAAGTAAAACAGACCAAATATTATTTGCCAACGCTCGACCCCACACCCTAAATCCCTCTCCCCAACAGTGGGGAGAGGGACTTTTTAACCCTTCCCCATTGTTGGGGAAGGGTTGGGATGGGGTTTTCTCCAAATAATATTTTGTGCAAAATACTTTTGATATAGATTTTCTGTTTTATTTCATTCTCACAATCGTCACACCTTGTCCACCCCGGTCGGCATGTTCGTCGCTCATGCCTGCTACCTGTTTGTAGGAACGTAAGTGTTGGCGGATCAGCGTTCTCAGGATACCATCTCCTTTGCCATGAATAATTCTCAATTCGGGGTATCCCAACATAATGGCATCATTCATCAGGTTATCAACGGCTCCTAGTGCTTCTTCACCACGCTTGCCTCTCAAATCAAGATTGAAGCTGAAATTCATCATCTTTTCGTTCAGATCAATACCTGTCATTCTAGGTTTGATGCTCTCTTTAACAGCCTCTCTGAACTCCTTACGACTCATTTTCTCCAGGCGATTGAGCTTCACATTGGTTTTCAACTCACCAATAGCAATTTCTGCATCTTTGCCTTTTATTGAGAGTACCTCACCTATGGTCGCCTGTCCTTTTATTCTTACAAAACTACCTATTGCGATTTCGCCTTTTTCAATCTCCCATTCTTCCGACGCAGGCTTTTGTTCTTCTACTTTTTCAAGCTTCAATTCTTTTACTTCAAAATCTTGCAATTCCTGACGGATAAGCTTGGTAATATCTTTATCAGCCTTACCTTCTTTTATCTCCTTAATGGTGGTCTCAATCTTGCGGTTGGTTTCTTTCAGTAATTCTTTTGCCTGTGCCTTGGCATCGTTCAGAATCTTCTTCTTTTCTCCTTCCAGAAAACTCTTTAAGCCATTATATTGCTCAAGTGTATTTTTCAGTTGCTGATTCTTCTCGACAAACTCTTTATTTCTATCAGAAAATACTTTTCTCTCAATCTCTAATTCCTTAATCAATTTCTCGAAATCAATCTGCTGCGTACCTAGTTTGCGTTTGGCGTTGTCAACCACTTGTTTAGGTAAGCCAATTTTCTGCGCTACTTCTAGTGCAAAAGAACTACCCGGTTTACCGATTTCCAACTCATACATTGGTTCTAAATGTTCGGCGTCAAACTTCATAGCCCCGTTTATGGTACCACTGTTTTTATTAGCAAATACTTTCAGATTGGTATAGTGGGTATTGATGACACCATAGGCCTTTGAGCGCAACAATTGCTCTAAAATAGACTCGGCAATCGCGCCACCTAAACTCGGCTCTGTACCAGTACCAAACTCGTCAATCAGAAACAAGGTGAACTTATTAGAGAAATTGACAAAGTGCTTCATATTCGTCAGGTGCGAACTATAGGTACTTAGGTCATTTTCAATGCTCTGTTCATCACCAATATCAATGAAAATATTCTTGAATATACCCACTTTAGAATCAGGCGATGCAGGTACTAATAAGCCACATTGTGCCATATATTGTACCAGACCGATAGTTTTAAGCATAACGGACTTACCACCAGCATTCGGCCCAGACACTAATACTATTCTATTTTCATGGTCGAGTTTAATACTAAGAGGTATAATAGGCTTGTTTTGTTTCTGATGTGCCAGATACAAAAGCGGATGAGTGGCTCTATACCATTCTAATGATTGATTCTCGACCAGAAGAGGTGCGGTAGCATTAATAGAGAGAGCAAATTTTGCTTTGGCTCTAATAAAATCTACTATACCTAAAAACAAATAAGCCTTACGCAAAGCCGGAACATGCGGACGTAGGAATGCTGTGAGTTTTTCTAATATCTTCACAATCTCTCGACGTTCACGGGCTTCCAGTTCTCTTATTTCATTATTGGCTTCCAGTACTTCGGCCGGCTCAACAAAGGCCATCTGACCCGTAGCCGATTCATCATGCACAAAGCCTTTTAACTTGCGTTTGTGTTCAGATAGAATAGGAATTACCATCCGTCCATCACGAATGGTTAATGACATCTCGTCTCCAATCCAGCCACTATTACGGGCGGTGCGGAGAATACGCTCAAGGGTTTTTCTTAAATCGCTTTGTTCTGCTATAAGCCTTCTACGAATATCAGCTAATTCGGGCGATGCTGAATCTCTTACTTTGCCTCTTTCGTCAATGATTTTATCTATCTGTGAGATAACTCCACCCCAGCCATCATTCTCTGAAACAGGCAATGAGTTGGCGGTAAGCGCTTTTAGCTCGGGATAAATCATTTCTTCTTTCGTTTTGAAGAAATGGATAATCTGCTGAATGGTGCGAAGCGAAAGTTTGATTTCAAAAAACTGTTCTTCGCCTATAAATGCGCCTTCAATAGAAGCTCGCGCCAGGGCATCACTTACATCTATATAATTTTGCTCCGGAAAGCCCGACTCAGTTTGCAGAATGAGTTTAAACTCTGCTACCTGACGGATTAATCGGTCAATTATTTTATAATCATCAGAAAAACGTATTTTTTCAACAAAAGCTCGTCCAAGCGAACTCACACATTGCTCGGCAATGAGTTCGCGAATTTTATCAAACCCTATTTTTTGTTCTATATTTTGCGGGTAAAGCATATTTTTTATTTGAAAACGGGTGCAAATTTACTAAAATTTCCTGTCTTTTTATGAATCAAGATAGAGATACACTAATGCTTCAGGAATAATGACATTTATAAACTCTGAATTTTTTTAAACATTTACGTTGAACAAATGGTATTCACTAAAAATGAGAAACTATGTTTAATCTACCAACTTTTGCGCATCCGGAAGACAAGGAGAGACCTGTAAGCGCCCCCTTATTTTGCTGGGATATCGCCAATCCTTTACTGGAAAAACGCATCCAGATACACAATGACATTCAGCAGATTGAAAATCTGGTGCGTACCTATGATTGGCAATTGAATATTAACTTTAAAAAACTACTAATAGATAATCATTCTATTGTCGTTACCAATCTTTCGCAGGAAATTGTTTGGGTTAGCCAAAGCTTCCATTCTATGACGGGTTATGACACAAAAGAAGCAATCGGCAAAATACCCTCATTTCTGCAAGGAGAAAAAACGAATCTTCAGACAAAACTGTTTATCAAAGAGAAACTGGCTAAGTTAGAGAGCACAGAGGCCAAAATCTTAAACTATCGCAAAAACGGAGAATCTTACTGGTGTGGCATTAGGATTTTCCCGATTCAGAACAGCCAAAGTTTACTTACTCACTATATTGCTATCGAAAAAGAAGTCAACTAAAATGCCGGAGCAAATACGTCCCTATTCCCAACAGGCTTGTCCTCGCTGTCATCAACCTTTTGTCTGCAAAGCAACTGATATTGGTGTTTGTCAGTGTATGGCTATTTCACTAACCAAGGAGCAATCGACTTTTATTAATCAACAATACGCTACTTGTTTGTGCATCAATTGCTTACACGATTTGCAACAGGAGCATATACAACAAGCACTGATTTCTGCTAAATAATTCTTTTCTCTATATTCTCTACTTGTATAATCAGCTAAGAATAGTATTGATTTATCAGGTATATCTACTTGTTTTTGGTATTAAATATGCTATTTTTTGCAATTTTTCTTTCTTTTTTCCTCCAATTTTATCAAATTTGGAAAGATTTATGTTAATAATTATTCATAAGTCTTTTAAACTTAACTAAGCTAAAAATCAGGTTGAGATATTCTTTTAAAGAGTGCTCTCAATGAACTTACTGCTTCTGAACTAACCATGATAAAGATTGGCGTACTTTCTTTGCTGTTAATCATTGAGTTGACTATATTTTACGGAATAGATTCAACCCTTGCTTATCCTTTCAGAGGAGTCATACATCTGTTTATGGCTTATTGGTATTATTCAGAAAGAAAAGATGAGCTTAATCTGACAGATAGATTATTTCTTGTTTCATGTTTAATTCCAGCCATTACACCCATCCCGATTTATATTTTTGGTTTTACATGGGGCACACTTCTCGAGGCTATTTTGCTTTTAGTAAGTTATCAGTTGCTTATCAAAATATACAGTTTAGAAGGCGCAAGAATCAGGTTTCGAACAAACCTGAATACTATTTTTAAAGTACTTATTCCATACCTGGTCTTTCCACTTACTTATTTTTTATTAGTGGTTCTGCCGGTTGTAAAACCAGATGTTTTATTGATTACCTCTATTTATCTGGTTCAGATTATATATATGGCTGTACTGTCGGCCTATTTGCCATTGCCTGAGAAAAGCAAGCTTTATATATCTTTAGGAATGTTTTTTATTCTATTAGCCAGTGGAGCAAGCGTACATCGTGTGTATGTAGCGCCCTTTGAGTTCGACTATGGCATAGTAAGAATAGCTGCCAATCTTGGTCGTATATTGATTATTATTGGTCTACTTAATCGTATGAAGAGAGAAATACTTCTTCCCAAATTAGCATAAACTATTTTTCGCTGTCTTTTTTACGATTGCGAAGTTTTTTATCATCCACTGTATTATTTAAAAAGCTGTTGATTTTATCAATTTCGAAACTCATTTGGATTTCGCCAAAGGAGTTGATTTTAATATCGAAACCGTTCAGATCTTTGTGAACACGAGGGTTTTCGGCGGGTGACTTATCGTCTGATTTCTTTTTGGCCATAGTTTTAGAAATTTCAATACACTAATAAACTGTATTCTTTTTGTTGTGCAATTATAAACTACTACTACCTATTATGATAAAAATTATACTGACATTCTCACTGCTCTTGCTAGAGATAGTGCTTTTTTACAAATTTAACCGAATTATTGCATACCCCGCCAGAATTTTAGTGTATTCTTATTTGGTGTACTGGTATTATTCTGAACGAAAGCGCGATAATGCGTTAAATTTAACCGACAAGCTCTTTATGTGGTCTTGTCTGATTCCGATATTTTCACCCTTGGCTGATTATATCTGGGATTCCGTTCCGACCAAAATACTCGAAATTTTTCTTCTGATGGTGAGTAATCAGATGATAGCCTTTATCTGGATACAAGCAGGAGCTAAACTTGACTTTTCTAATCAGAAGAATACTTTTATTAAAGTATTAGTTCCTTATATTATTCTTCCGGCCTTATTTTTCTGTTTTGTGGTACTGCCTACCAATCAGGTAATCCCAATAATTCTGTTTGCTTTTTATCTTTTACAGATGATGTATATAGCTACTTTATCGGCTTTTATACCATTTTCTGAAAAAAGTAAACTCTATGTGTCTTTGGCGATGGGCTTATTGATAATATCGAGCGGGGCTAATTTCTTGCGGATTTGTGTGTCGCCTTATGAATACGATTTCGCTGTAGTGAGATTTACTGCTATAGCATTTCGTGTGTTTCTGCTGATGGGTTTATTAACCAGAGAAACACACGAAGTAGAGTCGCCTTATTTACGCTAAAACTTCTGTTGCTTTTTCTATTCTTTTAATGACTTCTTCTTTACCTAAAATCTCCAGGGTCAGCATCAAGTCAGGCCCTTTACCTACCCCTGTGATAGATAAACGGAAGGCCTGCATTACTTTGCCCGGTTTTAACCCCGCAGCTTCAAGCGCAGGAAAGATAGTATCATGAATATTTTGTGCAACAAAGTTTTCATCATTGATGCCCTGAATCGCTTCTTTAATAGCTCCCATAGCTTTACGTGCATCATCGTTCCATTTGCTTTTTACGATTTCTTCGTCGTAAGCAGCAGGAGCTTCGAAAATGAAAGGTACTTCTGTTACGATTTCTTGCGGGAAAGTAACGCGGTCTTTCATCAGACGAACCAGTTTAGGCGCAATATCAGCAGGAGCACCAGCCGGAAGCTCAATCATAGCCGCTAGTTCTTCTTCTGATTTAGCTTTCAGATAATGCTGGTTAAACCATTTGGCTTTATCGACCATGAAACGGGCACCGGCCTTGTGTATCTTATCTAAACTGAAAGATTCCACCAGTTCGCTCATCGAAAAAATCTCCTGCTCAGTTCCCGGGTTCCATCCTAAAAAGGCAAGGAAGTTAACCAAAGCCTCGGGTAAATAACCATCTTCTCGGAAACCTCTGGCCTGGTCGCCAGTGAATGGGTCTGTCCATTTCAATGGAAACACAGGGAAATTCCCTAGTAAACCATCACGTTTGTTTAGTTTGCCATTGCCTTCCGGTTTTAGAAGTAGCGGTAAGTGCGCAAATTCAGGCGCTTTCCAGCCCAATGCTCTATATAACAACACGTGCAATGGCGCTGAGGGCAACCATTCTTCTCCACGAATCACATGCGTAATACCCATTAGATGATCATCCACAATATTCGCCAGGTGATAAGTAGGCATACCGTCTGATTTTAATAGCACTTTGTCATCAATGGTTGATGAATGTACTACTACCCAGTCGCGGATAATATCTTTGAATCGGATTTCTTCTTTTAAAGGCACTTTCAAACGGATAACGTGCGGTTCTCCGTTGGCAATTCTTGCATCTGCTTCTTCTTTTGAGAGTGTCAGCGAGTTTTTCATCTGCATTCTCGTAACCGCATTGTAAGACGGATTATCAATCTTTGCATCTTCCAGGCGTTTACGCATATCTTCCAGTTCCTCTGCTGTATCAAAAGCAATATATGCCTTGCCTTCCTGTAATAACTGGTCGGAATATCTGCGGTAGATTTCTTTTCTCTCCGATTGACGGTAAGAAGACTCCGGGCCGCCTACGCCTTGTCCTTCATCTATTTTAATCCCAATCCAGTTTAAAGCTTCTAAAATATACTCCTCTGCTCCGGGCACAAAGCGGTTCTGGTCTGTGTCTTCTATGCGAAGCAACATTTTACCACCCATTTTCTGAGCAAACAAATAATTATACAAAGCCGTACGAACCCCTCCAATATGAAGCGGCCCTGTTGGACTCGGAGCAAATCTTACACGAACAGACATAATTTTTATGGATGATTTTCTAAATCGTCAAAATCTAAAATATCGGTCTTAATGACCCTGATTGAAAACGGGGCGCAATTTACGAAAAAAATCCTCACTCCAACTCCTCTCCCACGGGAGAGGAGCTAAAAAAAAGTCTCCCTCTCTGCAGGAGAGGGAGATTTAGGGGGTGAGGAGTTTTCATACCTTAGGTTTCTTATACAAAGGAACTGTACTGCAAGGCTCGCCAAACATAATGCTTTGGGCATAAGGTTTTAAACGGCGGGTGATTTCGACATAAGCAGAGGTTGGCACTGCTACTTTACTACAACCTTTTACCACCACTTTGGCTCCTATATATTCTTTGAAATCAATATTAGCGATAGCATCATCGTAGAGTTTAGTTTCTAAATCTTCGAGAGTGCCATAGACTACCATATTGGCATACGGTTCTAAGTGTATTGCCAGAAGCATATAGGCCCATGTAGGAATAATGGCCTCTTCGGTGCAGGTGATTGCTACATTTTTATTGGTATAGTAAGACCAGTCATGTGTTTTCAGAAATTCACGGAAATCTTTTTCACGTAGAATCAAACCCATATACAGGTTATCTTTTATATCGTATACAATGCGGTCGCCTTTATGATAAAAATCTTCTAAGTCAAGCGTAACCAAGCCACTTTTGCTTACCCGGTTTATGATTAGTTCTTCTTCCATTGGTTTAAAAATAAAAAGTACCATTGTGGGCTAATCGCTTCAAATGGCACAGTAACTCTTCTGATAGAATAACACTTTCTTTACTCAGAAAGTTTGCTTTTGCTATTATCTGATGATTCACTAGAATCAGAAGAAACAAAAAGAGGAGTAGGAGCAACCGGAACAGGTTTAAGTGTAATATAATCAAACGCTCCGCTGAGCATCCACATTTTTATGAAAACCCTGCCGAAAATAAAACCCTGTTGCACAATAAACATTACAAAAATCTTGAATGCTGAATTCATACCAATGGCAGATTCAAGAAACAGATAGACCAGAACTAATATAACCGCTACTGCAATGATTGCCCAATAGATACGCATGGTTTTGAAATTCTGAAAGATATAGTTAGTGGCTTTCCAGAAGCCTAGCCAGGCATTCAAAGAGAGGTTTTTGAATAAAATTACTTTGGCATAATTGCCTATATTGAGTACTATAGTAAACAAAAAGCCTGAAATTAAGAAAAAAGGCGTAAGCCATGCCATTTGTACAGGCTCGGTGCTGCCATCAGAGGCTATTAAAACAACTCCCAGAAAGATAAATGAGATGATACAAACACATAGGAGTGCCACTAGCTCAATCAGAAATACTAAAAGGAATTTGCCAAAATATTGGGTGCAATTTCTCAGAAATTCACTGATTCTGAAAGTGCCTCGTAATGCATATTGAGAAAGAATACCACCCGCAAAAAATATATTCAGTACCAGATAAAGCAAAGACAATACAAAACCTAAAAGCCAGAAGGGAGGCAGTTTTTTGCCACTTGTACTCAGGAAATCTATAATAACAGTCAGGTCGAAACCGCCTATAAGCTTATTAAATTCTAAAGAACTCTGGGCTTCTGATTGCAGTACATTATAAAGAGGTGCAGCTAAGATTAATCCAAGAACTAAATTAACTATAAAAACTGTCAGAACCATTTTCCAGTTTCGGGCAGTCCGGTTAAATGCCTGGGAGAGTATCGTAAACATATTGCATATTGGTTAGGTTAGTTTTTCGTTGTTTTGGTGGCGCAATTTATCTCTTTTTGTTTTCTTTTCAAGATTTTTCAGAAGCGCCTCTGTTAAATCTACATTGGTTTGGTTAGCCAGGCATATCAGCACAAATAATACATCGGCCATTTCATCACCTAAATCTTTGTCTTTATCTGATTCTTTTTCCGACTGTTCGCCATATCGGCGTGCTATGATGCGGGCTACTTCGCCTACCTCTTCAGTGAGGATAGCCATATTAGTAAGCTCGTTGAAATACCTGATGCCTATAGTCTTTATCCAGTTATCTACTTCTGCTTGTGCTTCTGCAATAGTCATGTTGAATGGTTTTTTGAGGTGCAAAACTAAGGCAAAAAAAGGGCATCCCGAAATACATTCTACGCTACAGCGTTTCTTTTGAAGTAAAAGTTATAAGAGTGCTTTGAAGATAAATACAAGTAATTTATAATCAACAGCTTATAAAGGTATTTTTAAAACGATTATGACACAAATTAATTTTCTTTTAATAGCTGAATTTAAAATGAATAACTTTACGACTAATTAGTGTTTACAGCATTTTGACTCTATATAAATTTCTATACAAAAATTAAATCAAGCAATGAACTTGTTTAGAAAACAGACAATTCAGAATAGACTATTCCAATATCAGAGCCTGGTAATTTTATTGCTTTCGTTTGCCAGCATTGTTTCATGTAAGCAGAAGCCAAGCGCCAGCGACAATGAAACAGAGCAAATAAAACTAGCCAGCGCTCCTGCTTTTAATGCTGATTCGGCCTATGCTTTTGTAGATAAGCAGGTAAAATTCGGCCCTCGTGTGCCTAATACTCCTGCGCATGTTAAAGGCGGTGACTGGATGGTGAAAAAACTAAAAGAATATGGTTTTGAAGTAACAGAACAGAATTTCAAACCTGTCACATTTGATGGTAAAGTTTTAAATGCCCGCAATATCATCGGAAGTTATAACCCGTCTGCTACAAAAAGAATTTTACTAGCGGCTCACTGGGATTCACGCCCATTTGCTGATAAAGACTCTGTGAAAAAAGAACAAGCCATTGATGGAGCTAATGATGGTGGCAGTGGGGTAGGCATATTACTGGAAGTAGCCCGCACAATTCAGACAGCCCAGCAAAAACCGAATGTCGGAGTTGATATTATCTTCTTTGATGCCGAAGACTGGGGAGAGAAAGATGATATGCAACCTGACCAGAAAAAAGTCTATTGGTGTCTGGGTTCACAATACTGGTCTAATAATCTGCATAAACCTAATTATTCGGCTTACTTTGGTATTTTATTGGATATGGTTGGTGCGAAAGGCGCTACTTTTCCAAAAGAAGCACAATCGGTTCAATTTGCAGGAAGTATGAATAACCAGATATGGGATATTGCCGAGCGTTTGGGTTATGGACAGTATTTTATCAAACAAGAGGCTGGGGGTATCACCGACGACCATGTATTTGTAAACACTGTAGCCAAAATCCCTATGGTAGATATTCTTCATCAGGAAGTAAACAGCAATCGCACATTCGGAGCCTATCACCACACACACGGAGATAATATGAGTGTCATAGATAAGAATACACTCAAAGCTGTCGGGCAGACAGTTATTCAGGTATTGTATCAGGAAGACAGCGGACTATAAAACGAAATTAGTAGAGACGCATTGCATGCGTCTCCGGAGGCCTTTGAAATCCAAAAAATCCTATTTGAAAAGATAAATTTTTATTGGTTTGAAAAAATCTTCCCAATTAGAATTTGATGATAGGATAGACCCTTGGAGACGCATGCAATGCGTCTCTACGAAAATGACTATTATTCTTACAACTTCTTGTCTTTCTCTAATTTCTCTGCTTTCGCAAAGCTTTTTAAGGCTGTTTCAATCATCAGGTCATCCTGATAAACAATCTGATAATATTCATTATTCAGACCATTTTTCACACTACGATGCCAGATATGACGGGCAATTGCTGCTTTTAATTGAGATTTGATAAATTCTTTAGAATCTGCAAAATCTTTGGCTGTATAAGTTACTCCTGTATTCGTCAGCATTTTATTCATGTCATTAATCATGGCATCGCTGACAGTAAATCCTTTCAGGTAACTATCAAATGACTGTTTTGCCAGGTTTTTGCTATTATCGTTGGCATAACTCATGGCATATTCACGAATGATATTTCTGCCATAGAGTTCCATTAGATACTTAGTAATATGGCTTGTATCACGAGGTACAAAAATATCCGGTGTCACACCACCACCACCATAAACCGTTCTGCCACCTATAGTTTTGAAGCGCATCTTAGGGTTATTTTTGATACTATCAGCAATAAAATATTCACCTGATTTTCCTCTGTCCTCTAATTCATGCTCATAATTATCTAAATGTCCTTTTACATAAGGTTTCTGAATGCTTCTACCACTTGGGATATAATAGCGAGAGATAGTTAAACGTAATTCAGAGCCATCAGACAATTGAATTGGTTGTTGTACCAACCCTTTACCGAATGTTCTGCGTCCTACCACCAGAGCTCTGTCATAATCCTGCAATGAACCTGATACAATCTCTGATGCTGAGGCGCTTCCTTCATCTACCAATACTACTACAGCACCTTTTTCAAACATACCGTCAATATGTGCATTGGTTTTGCGGTTGTTGCGGGCATCTTTACCATCGGTATACACAATTACACCTTTACCTGCTACCAGTTCATCCACAATATCAGTAGCTCTATCCATATATCCACCCGGATTCCCACGTAAATCTAATAGCAATTGGCTCATACCTTGTTTTTTCAGGTCTGTCATATGCTCTTTGAATTCATCGTACGTTGTCTCCGTAAAACGATTAATTTTGAGATACCCCGTCTTTTTATCGTTCATCAGGTAGGCGGCATCTATTGAGTATTGCGGTATTTTATCACGGGTAACCGAGAATTTCAATAAGTCTTTAAAGCCTTTGCGTTTGATTTCCAGTTTTGCTACCGAGCCGCGTTTGCCTCTCAGATTAGCAAAAATATTCGTGCTACTAGCTTCCTTACCGGTCAGGCTATTATCGTTCGCCTTAATGATGGCATCACCGCTTTGAATACCTACGGCCTCAGATGGTCCTCCGGCCAGTGGTGTAACCACATATACTGTATCATTGAATACGTTGAATTCAATACCAATCCCATCGAAACCGCTTTCCAGTTGCGAGCGAGCCAGTTCAGCATCTTGCGGAGGGAAATAATAGGTATGCGGGTCTAATTTTTCAAGCATTTTATTGATTGAATAATCGACCAGACTATCGGTATTCACACTATCGACGTAACTTCTGTTAATATAGGTTAGAATCTCCCGAAACTTGCTTGAACTGCGAGATACATCACCCGCCGGGCGGCGACCTCCGAAAAATGTTGCACCTATCAGAATGCCCAACGCCAGGGTTGTGCCTACAATGATAGGTGTTCGTACAGTGGCTTTACTATTCTGTATTTTGTTTTCTTCCACTTTAAAACACTTTGTTTTATAATTGATATCTGTTTGTAAGATAAATATACTGACTTTATCAATGAATTGTTTTAAATCTTACATCAAAATGCGAATTTCCGGTTTAAACGGATTCACTCTAATAACAGAAAATACGTCGAATAAATTTTGTCGGCCTGAATTTTTAACAATTATTTAGATAATTCTTTGGCTCTTCTTTCCGCTGCCAGAATACCATTAATTAACCCCTCTGGTAATTGGCTTTCTTCAAAGGTTTTTAAGGCAGCTTCGGTAGTACCGCCTTTAGAGGCTACGGCTTTAATTAAATCATCCAGGCTTTTTTCGGCATTATTAATCAGATGATAAGAGCCTAACATGGTTTGTTTTACTAATAAGCTTGCCATACCTTCATCAAAACCCATTTGTTTACCTGCTTCTATCATATGTTTTACCAGATAGTAGAAATATGCCGGGCCACTACCACTTAGTGCTGTTACGGCATCAATCATGCTCTCATCTTCTAAATAAACAGAGCGACCTGTGGCGTTAATTAGGTTTTCAACTTTACGTAATTTATGGGCATCTACTTCTGGAGAAGCCGTGAAACCGGTAATACCCATGCCCAACATAGCAGGCGTATTTGGCATAGCTCTCACGACTAATTTATGATTAAGCACATCCTGTATCTTGCTCATAGGGATACCTGCCATGATAGATAAAACCACCTGTTGCGGTTGGATAACTGCTGTAAGCTCATCTTTCAAAGAAGCAAAATCCTGAGGTTTTACTGAAAGGATGATTAGCTCATAGTCTGCAATCTGAGCGTTGATAGTACTCACAACCACACCCTCTTTGGCACTTTTGAGTGTTTCGCTGCGCTCCTGACTTTTTTCAATTAATAACAGGTCTTCTTTTTTAACCAGGTCATATTGCAAAAACGAACGGGCAAAGGCCATTCCCATATTTCCGCAGCCTATAATGGCAATTTTCATGAATCAACAATCTCCTTACCCTTTATCGGAGCATTTTTTGGTGAAAGATAGATTACCTCTATAGGGTAGAAAGGTAATTTTACAAAATTAACGATGTTTATAAATAATCAACTCATCGCCAAGCAAGTTTTGTTTTTCTATTATCTCAACATTCTTAGGCATAGCTGGTGCCCCAATACCTTTGTAGAGTTGATTTGGGCTACGAAAAACCCTGATTTCATCAAAAAGATTGGCTTCGATGAAACTCTGTAAAAGAGCGGTTCCACCCTCTACATAAACAGACTGTATTTTTCGACGATATAATTCCTGCAATACATTCTCAATAAATTGTTCCCCAAACGCTGTTTTGATATATGTATTCTTTTCTTCTGATTTATCTGTCAATTCGTTAAGTACCCACGTATCTTGTGTATTATCGAACAAGTTTAAAGATTGTAAGAGTTGTAATTGTCTGTCAACTACTATACGAATTGGATTCTTGGCTCCTTGCCATTCTCTT
>CBIHRH010000025.1:0-17682 GCA_966212365.1 uncultured Emticicia sp.
CTGGATTACCTTGGTGGACTGTTACTGACCCAAGTGCACCACCTCGTCCGAATGCTCCTGCGCCAATGAATGTTTTAAGTAGATTCCAGGATTTTGTGCTTTTCAAAGGAACTATTAATAACGTGGTTTCAGGCGGAAGATTTAATAATGACTGGACATTACCTGGTGCAGAAGTTGATAAGATGAAGGCTTCCGGTGTGGTGGTTTTTAAATAATGCGCCTTTTGATAATACAATATACGTGCATTGTTCCGGATATAATTTTCCGGAACAATGCACGTTTTAGTTTAATTATATGAAATTTTGGCATTAGATTTGACTTATTTGGAGAAATTCTTGTAGCTTTGCCTCCCTAAATGAGAAAAAACTCTTACATATCACGTTCTTTTGGACTTTTGATGTTCATCATGGTGGTTGTGACGAGTGTGATGGGTAAACAAATCTATCATGCACATTCGAACCAAGCCCCTGTTGCGACTGAGAAAGTAAAGGCTAAAAAAGCCGATAAAGAAGAGCAGTCTAAAGAACAGACTGTTGTAAGTGAAGTATCTTTAGAGGTAGTCGTGCCGAGCCATGCCTTCGATTTTGGCCATTACGACATCATTTTACCTACTCCGCAAATTATCTATGTAATAGTTGAAACATCTGTTAAAACTGTTACAAAACCGCTTTACAGGTTATCTTATTTCGAGAAATTATTTGAGCATTATATTGCTCCCAACGCCCCTTAGATTCCTGACCCTGCATAGGGTATCCCCTTATTTTTATTCATGAATTCTCATGATGTAATTTACTCAATTCAATTTTATTTTTTAAACATCATTCCCTATAATGAGCAACAGAGGTGGAATTATAGCACTTTTAGTGGCATTCCTGACACTTAGTGTTTACTTTTTATTACGTACCTGGAAAGCAAACGACATCAGAAACGATGCTGAAGCATTTGCTACCGATAAATCAGGTAAAATAGATTATGCTAAAAAACAAAGATACCTTGACTCTTTGTGGAAACAGCCTGTATTTTTAGGTACAACAACAGAAGACCTTACCAAACAAGAATTAGGCTTAGGTCTTGACTTGCAAGGTGGTATGAGTGTAATTCTTGAGGTTTCTCCCGCCGAAATCGTTCGTTCTCTGGCCGGAAGCTCAAGAGACTCAAGAGTAGCTACTGCCCTTGCCAGTGCGCAAAAAAGAGCAGTAACAAACAGCACGAACTTTGTTGATTTATTTGCAGAAGAGTTCAAAAAAGTAGCGCCAGATACCAAATTGGCCAATATTTTCTCAAATAGCTCTAACCGTGGTACACTTAGTCTGGAGTCGTCTGATAGCCAGGTAACAAGTTATATCAAAAAAGAAGTAGATGGTGCTTTTGACCGTGCATTCAGAATCATCCAGACACGTGTCGATAAGTTCGGGGTTGCAAACCCTAACTTGCAAAGATTGTCAGGTACCAACCGTATTCAGGTAGAGCTACCGGGTGTTGATAATCCTGACCGTGTGCGTAAATTATTGTCTGGTGCTGCAAAACTAGAGTTCTGTGAAGTATATACCATGCAGGAAATCGCTCCGTCATTCGATGGTTTAGCAGGTATCTTATTGCAAATGGATATTGATTCCAAAAGCAAAGGAACTGTGACAGCTGGCACTAAAAAAGATACTACAACTACGGCAACTGCAGCGAGCACTGATACTTCTAAAAACAGCTTAAGTGCACAGTTAACAGGTGGTGGTGCAAAAGGTGATTCAACTAAAAAAGATTCAGCTTCATTGGCACAACGTCAGAATAATGCATTCAGTAACCTGTTCATCCCAACAGGTTATGGTGTAGCAGTTCGTACAAAAGACGTAACACGTGTGAAAGAAGTAATGGATCGTTCAGATGTTCGTGCTTTGTTCCCTGCTAATTCAAGCTATGTATTTGATATTAAACCACGTGCAAACGGCACAAACGTGAACGAAGAAATCGTGGATATGTATTTTGTAAAAGATTTAGGTAAAGCTCCTTTAGAAGGTGATGTGGTAACCAATGCTAATCAGGATTACGATGAGCGTGGAAAACCAGCTGTAGAAATGCAGATGAATGCAGAAGGTGCCAGAAAATGGAAAGCTCTGACAGGTGCAAACATCGGTCGCCCGATTGCTATCATTCTTGATAACTATGTATACTCTGCACCAAACGTAAACGGCGAAATTGCAGGTGGTCGTTCAAGTATTGCAGGTAATTTTACAGTAGAAGAGGCACAAGACTTGGCAAACGTATTAAAAGCCGGTAAATTACCTGCTCCAACCAATATCATTTCAGAAGACATTGTAGGTGCTACAGTAGGTTCTGAAGCTGCGCAAGCGGGTATTATCTCGTCATTGGTTGGTTTATTGGTTGTATTAGGCTTCGTATTGATTTACTATAACAAAGCCGGTATAATTGCCGATATTGCCCTTATCGTTAACTTATTCTTGTTGCTAGGGGTTATGGCATCATTTGGTGCTACGCTTACACTACCAGGTATTGCAGGTATGGTATTATCAGTTGGGGTGTCTGTCGATGCTAACGTACTGATCTACGAGCGTATCAAAGAAGAGCTGGCTTTGGGCAAAACGTTTAAAGATGCAGTGAGAGACGGTTTCAAAAATGCGATGTCTTCAATTATTGACTCAAACGTAACGACATTAATTACCGGGATTGTCTTATTCGCTTTCGGTACAGGTTTGATTCTTGGTTTCGCAACTACGCTTTTGATTGGTATCTTCACCTCATTATTCTCAGCTATTTTCGTTTCGAGATTATTGTTTGAATACTACATTGGTAAAGGAAAATCTATTTCATTCTCTACTAAGTGGTCGGATAAACTATTCAAAGATTCAAAATTCGACTTCGTTTCGAAACGTAAATTATACTATACTATCTCAAGTGCGATTATCATTGCAGGGGTTATCTCAATCGCGGTAAAGGGTTTTGGTTTAGGCGTGGATTTCTTAGGTGGCCGTACTTATATTGCCAAATTTGAGAAAACGGTTAATACCGAAGATATCGAAAATGCTTTGAAACCGACTTTCGAGGGTCAGGCAATTGAGGTAAAAACATTCGGTGGTTTTGATCAGGTGAAAATTACTACTCCTTATAAAATTGAGAATACCAATACAGAGGTTGAGCAAGAATTACAAGCTAATGTAAATAAAGCAATCACTAATGTAAATGGTAACTCAGGTAAAGTGGTAAGTTCATCTAAAGTGGGGCCGACTATCGCAAATGATGCTATCTGGGGTGCAGTGAAAGCAGTATTACTATCCATTATACTGGTATTTGCTTATATCTATATCCGATTCCGTAAACTCGCTTTCGCTTATGGTGCATTGGTAGCATTATCTCACGACGTATTGATTATCCTGGGGGTGTTCTCTATCCTACGTGGTTTCTTACCATTCTCTTTAGATGTTGATCAGGCTTTTGTAGGTGCGGTATTGACCATTATGGGTTACTCAATGAACGATACGGTAGTAGTATTTGACCGTGTGCGTGAGTATCTGGCCGAGAAACGTGGGGTAAAAGAAAACATTCCAACGGTTATCAACAATGCCTTGAATAGTACATTGAGTAGAACAGCTGTAACAGGTTTCTCTACTTTGTTGGTACTATTGGTATTATTGATTTTTGGTGGTGAAACTATCCGTGGTTTCGTATTCGCTATGTTTATCGGGGTAATCGTAGGTACTTACTCTTCATTATTCGTAGCAACACCTATCGTTGTAGACGGTATGCAACGCGATATTAAGAAAGAAGAAGAAAAACTGGCAGCTGCTCCGATAGTAGTTGAAACCAAAAAAACTAAAAAGTCTTAATATCTTGCGTTTTTATAGATACAAAGCCCTGACTTGCAAAGGTCAGGGCTTTTGTTTTAAATCGATATTCGAAATAAGGGATTTTTATGCCCTATGTTCAGCTATTTCTATCAATTGATTGACGTGTGTGATAATACTGGTATCTGGTCGGATTTCTATGCCCTGCCCGATTACCTGAAAACCTGTTAGAAGAATCTTAATATCCGGAAATCTTTTTTCCAGTCTGCTGACATACCTTTGGGTTTCATCCTGAGAAGGATGTGAGGTAATGGCAGTAAATATATAATCAGGATTTTGAGTATCGCATACGTAAACCAGTTCATCAAAAGGTAAGGTCTGCCCCAGATAGATGACTTTATTGTTGCGCCCTCTTAGTACATAGTTAGCAAATAGTAAAGAGAGTTCGTGTAATTCACCCTCAGGCAAGAATAAAACAAACTTTTTGGAATAAGGATTAGGTCTGATTACCTGCCCATCAATGGCTACAATGAGCTTCTGGCGAATCAGATTCGAAATAAAGTGCTCCTGTGCCGGGCCTATGGAGCCTGTTACCCATAGAATACCAATTCTGTTAAGAAAAGGATAGATAATATTAATCATCATATCCTCAAACCCAAATTTCAACGCATTGGTAGACATGATTTTCTCAAACTTCTCTTCGTCGAGGTCAATCATGGCAATGGTTAAAGCATGAATCTGGTCGGGATAATTATGTTTTTTTTCAGTGATACTAATTACTTCATTGGATAATCTTTCAGCAGAGAGTTTGGCGATTTCAGAAATTTTATACTCATGCTCTTTCAGTAGCGCGATATTCAGCACTAATTTTAAGTCCTGATCATCATAAATACGTATATTAGTATCTGTTCGTTTGGGAGAGATAATATTATAACGTTGCTCCCAGATTCTGAGGGTATGCGCCTTAATGCCGGATAGTTGCTCTAAATCTCGTATGGAGTAGTTACTCATTATTTGTTAGGTTTTTCGCTTGCAAGGTGGTGTATTACTTAATGGTGATGGGTGACTAACTCAACACAGCTTTGGATTATAGTATAGATATAACTTAAAGCAATAGAATTTGTTTAAAAAATTACTATTTAGGCTTTTAAGTATAAGTGATGTTAAAGATAATCAATAAAATTGAGTAATTTTGCACCCTGATTTTGAAAGAATGATAAATCAGACAGTTGAAAATAATTTTAAAACGCATAATATGACTACCGAACAATTGAAGGAGTTAAAAGCCAGAGTAGCGGCTTTAAGGGGGTATCTTTGACTACGATAGTAAGAAAGAACAACTAGACGACCTCGAAAACCAAACCGCTCAACCGGAGTTCTGGACAGATGCCGAAAAGGCTGAAAGCGTAATGAAACAGGTACGTGCCCTGAAAGGTTGGACAACTGGATACGAAAAGGCAGAAAGTGCCATTGGAGACCTTGAAACTTTATTTGAGTTTTATACATTAGGTGAGGCTACCGAAGAAGAAGTAGACGAAGAAGGAAAGAAATTTGATGAAATACTGGCTGAACTGGAGTTGAAAAAAATGCTTTCGAATGAGGAAGACCAGTTTAGTGCAGTATTGGAAATAAATGCAGGCGCAGGGGGAACAGAAAGCCAGGACTGGACGAGTATGTTGATGCGTATGTATATGATGTGGGCTAATAAAAAAGGCTACAAAGTATCGGAACTCGATTATCAGGATGGTGATACAGCCGGGGTAAAATCTGTTTCCTTACAGATTGAAGGCCCAATGGCGTATGGCTTTTTGAAGTCTGAGAATGGCGTGCATCGTTTGGTAAGGGTTTCTCCTTTCGATTCTAATGCCCGTCGCCATACCTCTTTTGCCTCAGTTTATGCTTATCCTTTGGTTGACGATACGATTGAGATTGAGATAAAAGACGCAGATATTGAAATCCAGACTTCACGCTCAGGTGGTGCCGGTGGACAGAACGTAAATAAGGTGGAAACAAAAGTACAGTTGACACACAAACCAACGGGTATCATGATTACCTGCCAGATAGAGCGTAGCCAGCATGCCAACCGCGAACACGCCATGCAGATGTTGAAGTCTAAGCTATACCAATTAGAAGTTGAGAAACGTAATGCGGCTAAAGCAGAAACCGAAGCAGGTAAGATGAAAATTGAGTGGGGTTCGCAGATTCGTAGTTACGTATTAGACGATCGTCGGGTTAAAGACCATCGTACCAATATTCAGACATCAAATACTGAAGCAGTCTTAAATGGCGAAATTGATGAATTTATCAAAGGCTATTTAATGGCAAGCTAAACGGTTCTGTTTATAAAATAAAATCTCTTGTAGGGGTTCAAAATTTTGAACCCCTACAAGAGATTTTATTTTATATTGATTCTTCTTTCACCGGTTCAAGCTTATGAGTCGAGTAATGCTCTGCATCCTTCTTCCCTTTCGTAAAGGCATAATAGAGAATACCAATGCCTAATAATACGGCCGGAATACTTAGTATCTGGCCCATATTTAAAGTCATACTGTCTTCAAAGGCTTCCTGATTCTCTTTCAGAAACTCGTAGAAGAAACGCAAGGTAAATACCCAGATAAGAGAGATGCCTAGTAATAGCCCATGTGGTGTTTTTTCTCTCATACGGTTCCATAAATAAAATAATAGACCACAAAGAATAAAACATGAAAGTGCTTCATACAATTGCGCAGGGTGACGGGTGAATGCTTCCGGGGTCATGGTCAAAGAACCATCAGGGTTCATGCTGATTGCGTTGAAACGAAAAGCCCAAGGTACAGTACTTGGTTTACCTAAAATCTCATGGTTCATCAGGTTTCCTAAACGAATAAATGCTCCACCAAGAGCAGCGGTTATCACAATCCTGTCTGCAACCCATAAAAAAGGCTGGTCTTTATGTCTTCTACTATACAGAAACAAGGCAACGAGGGCACCGATAAGAAAGCCATGACTGGCAAGGCCACTATAAGGTGGCATAACCATGTCTAGCAGGAATTTACTAGGATTTTGCTTGAAACTATCAAATTCATAGAAGAAATAATGACCGAAACGAGCACCGATAACTGTGGCGACAATCATCGTAAATAAAAGTACATCAAGGTCTTTGGCAGGTTTATGTTCTTTTTTAAAAATATGAGACATAATCTGGAAGCCAATCAGAAAGCCCGAAGCAAAGAGTAAGCCATACCAACGCAGTTCAAATCCACCAAGTTTTGCAATGATTGGATTGACATTCCAGGGGATTTCTAAAAATATCATATGGTTGTGGTTTGATTTTCTCGCAAAACTAAAAGTTTTATCCGATACTTGGATGAAAGAAATTTTTACTTTAATATAAACCCGGAGTTATTTTATAATAAAAACAAATGGTTTGTTCCCATAAGAGCAATAAGTTATTAATGCTGCAAAAGAATGAGTCAGTGTATTAGATAGAATTACAATGTTCTGGGGAGGCTGAAAGATTGAAATGGAAGCCAATTGCTTCTTAATACCAATAAGGGCATCTAAAAGTTTTCTCTCCAAATAATAGCACAACGGCGCACTGCTTTGAATTCATTGACTTTAGATACCCTTATTCTTTATTTATTTCGTCTTAGCAGGTTTAGCCGTTTCAAATGTATGAGTGGAATAATACTCAGCATCTTTTTTGCCCTTTGTAAAAGCATAATAGAGCACACCAATGCCCAGTAATACAGCCGGAATACTCAGGATTTGTCCCATGTTTAAAAACATGCTATCTTCAAATGCTTCCTGATTTTCTTTCAGATATTCATAGAAGAATCTTAATGTAAATACCCAGATAAGAAATATACCTAACAATAGTCCATGAGGCATTTTTTCTTTCATACGGTTCCATAAATAGAATAATAGTCCGCAAAGAATGAAGCATGAAAGGGCTTCATATAACTGCGCCGGATGACGGGTAAATGCTTCCGGAGTCATTTTTAAAGAACCGTCAGGATTCAAGCCAAATGTATTGAAACGAAAAGCCCAAGGTACAGTACTTGGTTTTCCTAAAATCTCATGATTCATCAGGTTTCCTAAGCGAATAAAAGCGCCACCTAAAGCCACTGTTATAACGACACGATCGGTAACCCATAAGAAAGGTTGGTCTTTATGTTTACGACCATATAAAAACAGCGCCGTAAGAATGCCAATGGTAGCTCCATGACTGGCAAGACCATTATAAGGTGGCACAATCATATCAATCAGAAATTTGCCCGGGTTTTGAAGGAAACTATCGAATTCGTAGAAAAAATAATGACCGAAACGAGCGCCAATAACTGTGGCAATAATCATCACAAATAAAAGTGCATCAAGGTCTTTTTCTGGTTTATGTTCTTTTTTGAAAATATGAGACATTATCTGGTAGCCAATCAGAAAGCCCGAAGCAAATAATAATCCATACCAGCGCAGTTCAAATCCACCAAGTTTTGCAATAATGGGATTGACATTCCAGGGAATTTCTAAAAATATCATGTTGTAGGTGTTTGATTTTTTCTCAAAAATATAAGTTTTATCCGATAGATGGTTGTAAAAGTTTTAAAGAGATTATAGGAATCATTTAAAAAGTATAACTTTGGAAACGATACTTTGTTAAAACTCTGGCTATGAAAAAGTTTTTGAACGATATATATGATGGCTACCATGTTTTTCAGCTCTGGCATATAGGCCCGACTCTGGCGCCAACTTATGCACAAGACAGATTCCCCTTTATTTTCTTCGGTTATTATTCAGGAGCCATTATATTGATTATCAGAATATTTTTTAGAATTCTGGCAATATATCATCTTACCCATCCAACATCTATTTATCTTATTACAGCCTTTGGTTTTTTAATCCCCTATCTATTTATTTATCAATTAATTAAAAAAGAATTTAGCGATAGAGATTTGGTACATCGAAATGAAATAGAAAACAGTAAACAAAAACTCTGGAAATTCTTAATCTTTGTCATTCTTTCTCTAATTTCCGTAGTTCTTTTCCCCTTACTATATGATTTATGGTTGCTTTGGTAAAAGCATAGGTTAGTTCCACTGTATTTAGAGAAATATCCCTTAAATTTGCGACAGAAACTTCTGCAAACTATCTGTTGTTATACTGCATAAGCCATTAACCAGGCAAAATATCTTTGTACTGACAATATTTTAATAATTACATTACTCTTTGGCAATTAAACGATTGGTATTGCTTTAAATTTTTACTCATTTATGAAAATAAATATCGGAATCATTGGAGGTGCAGGTTATACAGGCGGAGAACTACTAAGAATCTTATTAAATCATCCGAATACAAATATTGCTTTTGTTAATTCTAAAAGTCAGGCAGGCAAACCCGTGTATGCTACTCATGGCGATTTATTAGGTGAAACTGACATCCGATTTGCCGATGAGCAGGATTTCAGCCAAGCAGATGTATTATTCCTATGTTCGGGACACAATGAGTCAAAGAAATTCTTAGCAGAAAATAACATTCCTGAAAACATAAAAATTGTTGACCTCAGTACCGATTTCCGTGATGAAAGTAATGGCTTTACCTATGGTTTGCCGGAATTGCAGAGAGAAAAGATAAAAACGGCCCCTAAAATCGCCAATCCTGGTTGTTTTGCTACGAGCATTGAATTAGCAGTATTGCCATTGGCGAATGCAGGTGTTTTGAAAGAGGATGTACATGTGAGTGCCATTACGGGTAGCACAGGAGCTGGACAGTCATTATCAGCAACTACGCATTTCAGTTGGAGAAATAACAATATTTCTATCTATAAGGCATTTACGCATCAACATTTAAAAGAAATTACGCAAAGCATTAAGTCTTTACAGTCTGATTTTGGGAAGGCCATTAACTTCATTCCTTATCGTGGAAACTTCACGAGAGGAATCATGGCAAATATTTATACCAAGTTTGATGGTACAATAGCCGAAGCACAGGAGCTATATCAACAATATTATGCTGCTCACCCATTCACCTATATAAGCGACGAAGCAGAAATAGATTTAAAACAGGTAGTTAATACCAATAAATGTATTTTGCATCTCGAAAAACATGGTGATAACCTGTTAATCAGCAGTATCATTGATAACCTTACCAAGGGCGCATCGGGACAAGCGGTCCAAAATATGAACCTGATTTTTGGGTTAGAGGAAACCGCAGGATTGAAATTGAAGCCTGTTGGGTTCTGATATAAACAAAATAGGGTTCGAAAGAACCCTATTTTGTTTTAAAATATCTTCATCCATTTCCCTTGTTCTTTCATTACCATCTCTATAATCTCTCTTACTGCGCCTTTTCCTCCGTCTTTTGTTGATTTATATAGTGCTACCTCCTGAATTTCTTCTACGGCATCGGCAGGGCAGGCAGAAAGAACATTTCTATGTTTCATAATTTCCCAATCAGGTAAATCGTCTCCCATATAGATAGTTTGGTCGGCCGTTAAATTATTATCTATCAGGTATTGGTCGAAAACAGACAATTTCTGGTCGGTTCTTACGCCTAAGAAAATATCTTTTATACCCAATGGTGAAAGTCTTTCTCTTACACTCTCTTCTTTCCCTCCTGAAATGATAGCAATATGGTATCCTGACCTAACGGCCTTTCCCATCGCATAACCATCTTTTACATTAAAGGTACGGGCTAATTCTCCACCTCTCAGCGCAAGTACAGTAGAATCGGTTAAGACACCGTCTATATCAAAAATAAAGGTAGTGATTTTACGAAGCTTAGATTTTAATTTTAGGTTCATGAAAAATTATAGTGATTTGGAACCACAATATTCGGTTAAATTCGTTTAATTCATGGCAAATTCTAAAAAATAAATTCGTGTTCAAGTCTCTCTCTCAAAAACTTTTCGGCTTCTTCTTTAAAAGCATTTATGGGAAAACGATTATTGTATTGTTGGGAGGGATGATTCTACTGAACCTGATTTTCCCACTAAGAATAAACACGAAATATTCCACCTTAATTACTTCTTCTGACGGCACACTATTACATGCTTTCCTAAGCCCTGATGATAAATGGAGGATGTATGTAGAATTGAAAGAGATTACACCAACTCTCCGAAAGGCCATTATTACCAAAGAAGACAAGTATTTCTATTATCATTTTGGGGTAAATCCGATTGCCATTATCAGAGCATTCTATAACAACGTTACGAAGGGGCGGCGCACTTCAGGTGCTAGTACAATAACTATGCAGGTAGTGCGTATGCTATATCCCAATGAAAGAACATATTGGAACAAGATTTCTGAAATAGGTAGGGCAATACAATTGGAGGTATTTTACTCAAAAGAAGAGATTCTGCAAATGTACCTGAATCTGGTACCTTATGGGTCTAATATTGAAGGCATTAAATCAGCTTCTTACTTATATTTCCAGAAATCACCTGATAGATTAAGTCTGGCAGAGGTAACAACTTTGGCTATTATTCCTAATCGCCCGACGAGTTTGAAACTAGGCACTAAGAACCCTTTTATCGTTCAAGAAAGAAATAAATGGTTGGAGCGATTCAGAAAAGAAAAAACTTTCGCGAATCAGGCGATTAATGACGCCATCAAAGAACCATTGCATGTAAGTCGCCATGATGCACCTAAAATGGTGCCGCATCTGGCCTTAAGATTGAAAAAACAATATCCTGATGAGTATACTATTCGAACTTATATCAAACAACCGATACAGGCAAAAGTAGAGCAGATTGTCGGGAATTATACTAATAGGATTCGGGCGATGAATATCCATAATGCAGCCGTTCTGATTATCAATAACGAAACCATGCAGGTAGAAAGCTATGTAGGCTCGGCAGATTTTCATAATAAAACCGATGGTGGGCAGGTAGATGGTATTCAGGCAATCCGTTCTCCCGGAAGCGCGTTAAAACCCATTTTATATGCTACAGCTTTTGATAAAGGCATTATTACACCAAAAAATATCATCAATGATGTACCAACAAATTTCAGTGGCTTTGAGCCTGAAAACTTTGATAAAAAGTTCAATGGTAAAGTAACTATTGAATTTGCTTTAGCGAATTCATTGAATATCCCTGCCGTAAAAGTTGTAAGAGATTTAGGTAAGAAAGAATTAATAGAAGTTTTGAAGAAAGCCAATTTCCAAACTGTAAAGAAACAGGAAAAGGATTTGGGGTTATCAATAGTACTCGGTGGCTGCGGTGTAACTCTGGAGGAAATGACCCAATTGTACGCGGTATTTGCGAATCAGGGAAAATGGGAGAAAGCAAGAATGAAAAGACAGGAGAAAGAGAGTAGAAGTGCTTCGCCATTAATTTCACAGGAGTCCTGTTTCTTGACTACGCAAATTTTATCGCAAATTAAGCGACCAGATTTGCCTAATAATTTCGATTATACTTATCGCTTGCCCAAAATCGCGTGGAAAACAGGTACTTCTTTTGGTAAACGCGATGCCTGGAGCATCGGATATAATAAGAAATATACGATTGGTGTTTGGGTGGGCAATTTTTCGGGAGAAGGCGTTCCTGAACTAAGTGGTGCGGAAATAGCTACACCCTTGTTATTTCAAGTCTTCAATAGCATAGACTATAATTCAATTAATGAATGGTTTCAACAACCTAAGAATGTTGCCCTGCGCCAGGTCTGCGCTGAATCAGGAGATTTGCCGAATGAATATTGCCCCAATAAGATTCTTGATTATTCTATCAGGAATATCTCACATACCCGTAAATGTAGCCATATCAAGAAGTTTTTTGTCAATTACGTCGAGACAATCAGCTATTGCACACAATGCTTACCTATGGGTGGTAATTATAAAGAGAAAAATTACATGAATTATGCACCTGAGCTTATTAGCTTCTATGAGTTAAAGCATATCCTATATGAACGGATTCCACCTCATAATCCGGCCTGTACCAGAGTGTTTGGCGCTGCTAATAATCTACCTGTTATCACTAATCCTAACGAGGGAAGCGAATATTATATCAATGCCAAAGACCCGCAACAAATGCAACTGGCTTGTCAGGCGGCTAATGACGTGAAAGAGGTATATTGGTATCTGAATGATAAATTGCTTAAAAAGGCCAAAGCGAATCAGCCTGTCTTTTTTGTGCCGACGGCAGGTAAATTGCGGATTTCATGTACTGACGATAAAGGTAGGAGTAGTACGATTTCGGTGACTATTAAGACTGAATAAAGCACGCATTATATTTGTGGCGCGAACTTCCAGTTCGCAGCAATGATTGACTAATTATAAGGACAGTTTATTGATATTTAAAATACCGCCGCGAACCGGAAGTCCGCGCCACAGATAATGATAAAACAAAAGAGAGGAATTCTTGCGAATCCCTCTCTTGCTGCTAATATATCTATAGATATTAATAACGATACATTTCTGATTTGAATGGACCTTCAGTCGAAACACCGATATAAGCGGCCTGGTCAGCATTTAAGGTATCTAATTTAGCACCTACATGAGACAAGTGGAAGGCAGCTACTTTCTCGTCTAATTGCTTAGGCAATACGTATACTTTCTTCTCATATTTATCACTGTTGGTCCACAATTCGATTTGTGCTAGTGTCTGGTTCGAGAACGAACACGACATTACGAAAGATGGGTGACCCATGGCACAACCTAAGTTTACTAAACGACCTTCAGCCAGAATAATGATTTCTTTACCATCAATTTCATACATGTCAACTTGTGGCTTAATAGTAGATTTTGTATGTCCGTAGTTTTGGTTCAACCAGGCCATATCGATTTCGTTATCGAAGTGACCTATATTACAAACTACAGCTTTATCACGCATTGCTTTGAAGTGACGGTCACGGATAATGTCGATATTTCCGGTAGCTGTTACAAAGATATTCGCACGTGTAGCTGCTTCGTCCATTGTCACTACTTCGTAACCATCCATAGCCGCCTGAAGTGCACAGATCGGGTCGATTTCAGTAACCAATACTCTACAACCTGCACCACGTAATGAATCTGCAGAACCTTTACCTACATCGCCATAACCTGCTACAACTGCTACTTTACCAGCCAACATCAAGTCAGTTGCGCGACGAATCGCATCAACTAATGACTCACGACAACCATATTTGTTATCAAATTTCGATTTTGTTACAGAGTCGTTTACATTGATAGCCGGTAAGTGCAAAGTACCATTTCTTTGACGCTCGTATAAACGGTGAACACCTGTAGTTGTTTCTTCTGATAAACCTTTGATATCGCCAATTAACTCAGGATATTTGTCAAAGACCATATTTGTTAAATCACCACCATCATCCAGAATCATGTTTAATGGTTTTTGTTCTTCACCAAAAAATAAAGTTTGCTCAATACACCAGTCAAACTCTTCTGCAGTTTGTCCTTTCCACGCATACACCTGGATACCAGCAGCAGCAATAGCAGCAGCAGCGTGATCTTGTGTTGAGAAGATATTACATGATGACCAAGTAACTTCAGCACCTAATTCTACCAATGTTTCAATCAAAACTGCAGTCTGGATAGTCATGTGTAAACAACCTGCTACACGTGCACCTGCTAATGGTTTCGATGGGCCGTACTCTTTACGAATTGACATCAAGCCAGGCATTTCTGCTTCAGCTAATTTGATTTCTTTACGACCCCAATCGGCAAGGGCTATGTCTTTTACTTTGTAAGGAATGTAATTTTTTGTTGACATTATCTTTTAAGTTAATTTATCCTTATTAAATTGTTAATTTAGTTGGTTTTTCTAAATTACAGACAAAATTAGGATAAATTATTGTGAATATAAATTTTATTTGGATAATTTTATTTAGGGATAATAAATTGTGGGGCGAACTTCCAGTTCGCCGTTGGTATAAGACCTTTTAAGATAGTCTTTTTGCTAGAAATAATTTATTGATTATAGAACAACGATTGCCAATGCTTGAATTACTTCAAAAGATATCTTATTTTCGACGCCTACGGCGAACTGGAAGTTCGCCCCACAATTTAATCGACGGGTATAAGCAAATCACCCCTGTTTTATTCACGTGGAACAGGGGTGATTTGCTCATAGATAGCTGATTATAAATTCTTGTTTGAAGACAGATAGCCTTAATTATTCTTCAATCGCATCTTCCCGTCTGTCAAAATAATTTCGTCTTTTTTGTCTTGTTTTTTATAACCGTTTCCTTCGGGGTCAATGTTTGAGTCGAACCCGGTAGCTTGTGTAATGACTTTACTTTCCATTTTGTCTTTGATACGGCCTAATCCACCGAATACGGTTGCTGATGCCTTTTCTTTCCAGTAAGTACCCGTCAATTTACTACTGAAGGTTATATCTATGAAGCCATCGCCATTGTTTTTTACTTCAAGTGTTTCATCATTATTTTGCGATTCTCCCATATGATATTCCATGCGAGGTTCTTTGATTTCCTCTACGTATCTGATGGCTGCAATACCTTTGTATTTACCCAGGTCCTGCGCTTTCTTGATGTTTTCTTTCGTATCAGGGTGATCTGCATTCACAATCAGATATGTACCTGATTCTACCGCTGAGCGTCCATAGAAATCACCAAGCCAGATTCTGACCATTTTATCCGGTTTATTAGAGTTGCCAGTGAAATAACCATAATTACCGATTTTAATCTGGCGGGGCTGGGTTTTGTATTCAGTGCCATTAATCATGACACTCATGGTATTATCGTTAGACATCTGGGCAAAACTATTTGCCGTTACAAAAAGCAGAATGATTAAAGCGTAAGAGGTTTTCATGTCTTTTCTGATTAAATTTATAGATAATGATGGGCAACAATTCCCGAAAAATTATGCTAATAACGCCATTCCTGACTAAGAGTATAAGTTTTTAATGATTATTGGTTTATAAAATTTACTGAAAGGTCGAAAGTATGTATTTTCGGTCATCGTGCACTTAATTTGGTTTAACCAAGAACCTGTTTGAATCAATAATTAGGTTGCCATAAAATTGAAAAATCTGCTCAAGTAATTAAATAACAAGGATTTGTCCGTTGATTTTTATTATATTTGATTATTCTATTCACCTGTTCTTCTAAGCCTTATCTATGAAAAAATTACTCTTTGCCCTGCTTGTCTTCTGGCAGGTAATTGCCTTTGCTCAGACTCCCGAAGAAAAATACACAGAAGACCCAGCCTCTGTAGAACAAGTAGGTGTACCTAAAGGAGAAATATTAAAATTTGAATTTGCCGATTCAAAAATTTTCCCTGGTACCTGGCGGGAATATTGGGTCTATATTCCGGCACAGTATACGCCTGATAAACCTGCCTGTGTTTATGTCAATCAGGATGGTATTCAATGGAAGGCCCCGACGGTTTTTGATAACCTGATTCATAAAAAAGAAATGCCCGTGACCATAGGCATTTTTGTGATGCATGGACGAGTAAAAGCGGCAAACGGTGAAACGGCCCTCGACCGTTTTAATCGGAGTTATGAATACGATGGTTTGGGAGATAATTATGTGAGATTTATTCTGGAAGAAATTTTGCCCGAAGTAGAAAAGAAGAAAACGAGTGATGGTCGTGCGATTCGTTTATCCAAAAACGGGAATGATAGAGCCATTGGGGGTTCAAGCAGTGGGGCTGTCTGTGCTTTTACTGCAGCTTGGGAACGCCCTGACGCCTTTTCGAGAGTTTTTAGTGCTATCGGTACTTATGTAGGTTTGAGAGGAGCTAATGAATATCCAACGCTTATCCGTAAATATGAACCTAAACCTATTCGAATATATCTGCAGGATGGTACGAATGACCTGAATATTTATGCAGGTGATTGGTGGAAATCGAATGAATTGATGGAAAGAGCGTTGATTTTTTCCGGGTATGAAGTAAATCATGTCTGGGGTGAGGGAGGACATAATGGTAAACATGGAACAGCTGTTTTTCCAGACGCTATGCGATGGCTTTGGAAAGATTATCCAAAGCCTATCACGACAGGCAAAACCAAGAACCCATTTTTAAACGATATTCTGCTTGATAATGAGGCGTGGGAATTGGTAGGTGAAGGCTATACATTTACAGAGGGGACAGCAACCAATGTTGCAGGAGAAGTTTTCTATCAGGATATTCCTAACTCAAAAACCTATAAAGTAGGTTTAGATGGTAAGCTGACAACCTTAGACATTGATGCTAAAAAATCAAGTGGTACGGCTTTTAGCCCGGATGGTAAGCGCTTTGTAGTGGCAGGAGGAGCTAAACAAATTATTAGTTATGATGCAACAGGTAAAGAAACTGTAGTGGCAGATAACCAGACAGGTAATGATATTGTAGTTGCCAAAAATGGCAATGTATATATTACGGCCCCGAATGGTGTCAGTAATCCAAGTAAATTATATTTAATAAGACCAAATGGTGAAAAAGTAGAAGTAGATGAGGGATTGAAGTTTGCCAATGGTTTAACACTTTCACCTGATCAGACGCAATTATATGTAACAGAATCGGCTTCGCATTGGGTGTGGGTATATCAGATACAGCCAGATGGAAGATTATCTCATAAGCAAAAATATGGTTGGCTACATGTAAGAGATACAGATGAAAATGCGTGGTCGGATGGACTAAAGTGTGATAGAGATGGAAGAGTATATGTTACAACACTCTCAGGAATACAAGTACTTGACCAAACCGGGCGAGTAAATGCCATTTTACCAGTACCTAAAACCAAGGGACAAGTATCTAACCTATGTTTTGGTGGGCCAAATTTTGATGTGATGTATATTACCTGTGTAGATAAGGTGTTTCGTCGGAAAGTGAAGGTAAAGGGCGCTAATACTTTTGATAAGCCTAATAAGCCTGCTGCGCCGAGGCTTTAAACCCAGTGTGGCCCCCCCCCCCCCCCGCGCGCGGCGGGGGCCACAGGGGGGTTGACAAAAAAAAATAATAAAAAGACAAGGCC
>CBIHRH010000026.1:0-17439 GCA_966212365.1 uncultured Emticicia sp.
ATCCCGTTGGTGTAGCCCGATACTTGGTTCATCCATAATGTATAACACACCCACCAACTGCGTACCAATCTGCGTAGCCAGACGAATCCGTTGAGATTCTCCACCGGACAGGGTTCTAAGAGGACGATTCAACGTCAGATAATCTAAGCCTATACCCAAAAGAAAGCCAATACGCTTACGGATTTCTTTCAATATCTCACGTGCAATGGTATTTTGTCTGTCAGAGATTCGACTTTCCAAATTTTCAAACCACTCCCCAATTTCCCGGATATCCATTTCGGCTAACTCGGCAATATTCTTATGGTCAATCTTGAAGTGCAAAGATTCTTTTTTCAGACGTAAACCACCACAATCAGGACAGGTCTTAATCACTAAAAAGTCTCGCACCCACTCCTGTATTTTATCGTTATCCGAATCCTGCTGACGTTTCAGGAAAGTAATTACACCTTCAAAGGTTGTGTTCCATTCTGTACCCGGATATTTCTTAGAAGGCACGGCCACAGGGTCTTCACTGCCATATAAGATAGTTTTTAAGGCTTCGGGTGGCAGCTTATCAATGGGCGTGGAGATATTCGCTTTAAAACCTTTCAGAATGATTTCTATCTGCTTAAAAATCCATAAGTCACGGTACTCACCCAATGGCGCAATACCCCCGCGACTAATACTTAAAGATTTATCCGGAATAATAGAATCTTCAGTTATCTCTTCGATTGTACCCAGCCCATTACAGGTAGGACAGGCTCCGTAAGGAGAGTTGAAAGAAAAACTATTCGGTGATGGGTCTTCGTAAGATATACCCGATTGCGGGTCTGTCAGATTCTGAGAGAAGTATTGAGTTTTGTCTTTTGCATCCAAAAGCATCATCGAGCCTTTCCCTTGTTTCAAAGCCGTACTTACCGATTGATTCAAACGGTAACGGTCTTCAGACTTAGGAACAATTCTATCAATTACTACTTCAATATCGTGAATCTTATAGCGGTCGAGTTGCATTTTTGGGTTAATCTCCAATATCTCGCCATCCACCCGCACTTTATTATACCCCAGTTTGGCAATCTGCACGAATAGCTCACGGTAATGGCCTTTTCTACCTTTTACCAAAGGAGCCAGCAAAGTGATTTTCTGATTCTCGTAGTGCTGTAAAATCTGGTCGATAATCTGGTCTTGCGTCTGCTTCACCATTTTTTCACCAGTCATATAGCTGAACGCTTCGCTGGCACGGGCAAAGAGCAGACGAAGAAAGTCATAGATTTCTGTAGTAGTACCCACCGTAGAGCGTGGGTTTTTGGAAGTAGTCTTCTGCTCAATAGAGATTACCGGCGATAGCCCATTGATTTTGTCAACATCCGGGCGTTCCATATCGCCTATGAAACTTCTGGCATAAGAAGAGAAACTCTCCATATAGCGTCTCTGTCCCTCGGCATAAATCGTATCAAAAGCTAAAGAAGATTTTCCGCTACCAGAAATACCCGTAATAACCACCAGTTTATTGCGGGGAATATTTACATCAATATTTTTAAGGTTATGTTCTCTGGCTCCTAAAACCTCTATTTGGTCATAGCCAGTCAGGTCAATATCATTCAATTGTTTTTCGCTCACTATTTACGGGAGATTATTTAAAAAATAACGAAAAATGTGGGTTTGAAGTTCCTATTATAAAACGAATTAAGCGGCCTGAGCCGCTTATATAATACGCACAAATTTGTCGGAATATTAATACACCAAAATCTTATTGCTCACCATTTCTCTGGCAGCATCAGCAATGCCTTCAGGGTCAAAGCCACATTCGCGGTGCAATTCAATTTGCTCACCATGTTCCACTATGCGGTCAGGAATACCCAGGCGTTTTACTTTGGCAGTGTATTCATGGTCGGCCATAAATTCTAATACGGCACTTCCCATTCCACCTTTCACACAACCATCTTCTACGGTGAGCACTTTATCGAACTGTTGGAATACTTCATGGAGTAGCGCTTCATCCAACGGCTTTACAAAGCGTAAATCATAGTGCGCCGCGCTGATGCCATCCTGTTTAAGCATTTCGCAAGCTTGCACCCCATAATTACCCACATGGCCGATAGTTAAAATGGCAATATCACTTCCGTCTTTTATTTTTTGCCCTTTGCCAATAGATATTTTTCTCAGTGGTCTTCTCCAGTCAGGTAAAACACCTTCACCACGTGGATAACGAATCGTGAATGCCGTTTTCAGTTTCTGTACTTCATCCAGTTGGAATGTGTACATCATATTCCGCAATTCCTCTTCATTCATCGGAGCAGCTATCACCATATTCGGGATACAACGCATATAGGCAATGTCATAGGCACCATGATGCGTAGGGCCATCTGCTCCTGCGAAACCTGCACGGTCAAGACAGAAGATAACGGGCAATTCCTGAATACATACATCGTGAATCACCTGGTCGTAGGCTCGCTGCATGAAAGTTGAATAGATATTACAATACACTACCAATCCTCTTGTAGCCATACCTGCCGAGAATGTTACAGCATGTTGCTCGGCAATGCCCACATCAAATGCTCTGTCAGGCATTGCTTTCATCATAATATTTAATGACGAACCAGATGGCATGGCAGGTGTAACACCCATAATTTTATCGTTCACCTCCGCCAACTCTACTATCGTGTGTCCAAACACATCCTGATATTTCGGAGGCATGGGTTTATCATACACCTTTTTCTTTATCTCTCCGGTCACCTTATCAAAAAGACCGGGCGCATGCCATTTGGTCTGGTCTTTTTCGGCAGGTGCATACCCTTTCCCCTTCACTGTTAAACAATGCAGGATTTTCGGGCCGGGGATATTTTTTAAGTCTTCCAATACACTCACCATATGGTTGAGGTCATGGCCATCAATCGGGCCGAAGTACCGGAGATTCAATGCTTCAAACAAATTACTCTGGCTAAGTAAAGCACCTTTCATGGCGTTTTCTACTTTCTGCACAATTTCTCTTGCACTTTTGCCAAAGTTGCTCATTTTACCTAATAGCTTCCAGATATCATCTTTGGCTTTATTATAGGTTTGAGACGTGGTAATATCTGTCAGATATTCTTTCAAGGCACCCACGTTCGGGTCTATAGCCATGCAGTTATCGTTCAGAATAATGAGCAGATTGGCATCCTGTAAAGAGCCTGCATGATTCATGGCTTCGAAAGCCATTCCGGCGGTCATAGAACCATCGCCAATTACGGCAATATGCTGGCGCTTTTTGTCTCCATTGTGCATAGAGCCAACAGCCATACCTAAAGCTGCTGAAATGGATGTAGAGGAGTGCCCTACACCAAAAGTATCAAAAATGCTTTCTTTGCGTTTGGGGAAACCCGATATACCACCATAGAAGCGGTTGGTATGAAACTGTTTTCTACGACCCGTAAGAATCTTGTGCCCGTAAGCCTGATGGCCTACATCCCATACCAGTTGGTCGTCAGGAGTATTAAATACATAATGAAGTGCTACACTTAGCTCAACCACGCCTAGGCTGGCACCAAAATGCCCGCCATAAACAGATACCACATCAATAATAAACTGTCGTAGTTCATCGGCAAGTTGTGGAAGTTTTGATCGGTCAAGTTTTCTTAGATCGGAAGGTTCATTGATGGTTTCCAGAAGTTCGCCAGATGTGATGGGCATATCTTTATAACAAATTACAAGTCGATTGTTCTGTCTAAACCAAACATACTATAAAATGTTTGATTGTATCTTAAATATTTATACTTTTTTGGGTTAGAGCAGAATGAACATCACCACTTTTCAGGTATGATGCCAGATAAGCTTACAAAGATACGAAAAAAACAATAATTCAGTATTAATCTTTTCTCTGGCTGGCGCGGTAAAGCTTTTGCTTTTCTTCTTTCGTGAGACTTTCGTAACCTGACTTACCTATTTTATCAAGAATGGCATCAACTTCGTCCTGGTCAGGGAAATAATTGGGGTCAAGATTCGTACTGCTATTACCTTTGCTCGAAACGGTAGATTCGCTGTATTTTCTTTGAGGGATTTTCATTTTAGGCTTAGGTCTCCACAAACTGCTCCACCAGTCACCGACGGTTTCGATAGGGCTACCTAAATCAACGCCTTTCCGCAATAAATAAATGTAGGAATACCCTGCCAAGGCTCCTCCCAGATGCGAAATACCACTACTTGGAACAATGAACGATAAGAGCAGGAAAAACCAGGCGATGTATTTGATTTTAATAAGAAAAAGACCAAAGAAGTAGAACTCGTATTCGGGCAAAAGTGTAACGGCAGCAAACATAACTGCGCAAACCGCAGCAGATGCCCCCAAAACGGTAGAATTGATATTATTTACCTGCGGTGTAAGCGATAGCAAATTGTAGATACCGATATAAATTAAACCACTGAAAATACCCCCTATGATATAAATATTCATCAGTTTGCGGCTACCTATAAACTCCTGTACCAATGTGCCGAACCAGAAAAGGGTAAGCATATTGAACAATAAATGCCAGAAACTATAGTGGGTAAAACAGTAGGTAAGGAGTGTCCAGGGTTTCCAGATAAACTCCCTGATAGGTGCAATCAGCAGTACATTGTCATTAATAACTGTATTAATGACGTTCCCCTCCGGGAAGAATGATAAAATAAATCCTGTAAGAATTAAAGACAAAAAAACTATAGCATTGATGAGCATCAGCTGCACCAATGTATTTCCACGACGGAACGGATTTTTTATGTCATCTATAAAATTTGCCACTCGCTCTCTCTTCCTTAAACAAATTTACGTAATAAATTAATATCGGGCTTTTCCAAACCCAAAAAATCTTAACAGAATGAACCCTACCAGCAAACCACCTACATGGGCAAAGTGGGCCACTCCCATTGATGTACCCTGAATACCGGCATATAATTCATATATCGCATAGAACCCAACCAGATATTTGGCTTTGATAGGTATCGGAAACGGGAAAATAATCAGTTCATTATTTGGGAAAAGATACGCATAAGCTATCAGAATCCCAAAAATTGCCCCCGAAGCTCCTACCATTGGCGTTGCTGCCAGCATCCAGTAAGGTTCTGAATCAGGTGAGAATTGCAGCATATCATACATATTTACAAAAGAGTAAATGAAGCTTGCTCCAATCCCTGTAACCAAATAGTATATTAAAAAACGTTTAGAACCAAAAAATGTTTCGATTCCCGAGCCAAAAATTAACAAAGCAAACATATTACTCAGCAAATGCCCTAAACTACCGTGCATAAACATATACGTAAATGGCTGCCATATCTTGAAATTCGGATTTAATAATTCAGGGCTTCCGGGTAAAATCGGATTAAAGAAGGCGAATTGTCGCGTAATATACTCATCATTTAAAAAACCAGACAGAAGAAATATTACTACATTGGCAATCAGTAAATTACGTGCAACCGGACTTAAATAAAACATAGCTTTCTCTTTTATTTTTTTATGATCAGGTCGGCTAAATGCTCCAACGACAATATAGTCATAATTGGTTCACCATTAGGGGTATAACCCGGAACAGCCGTTTCAAAAAGTTGATGAATCAGTAAATTTATTTCAATTTTCGATAGTTCGCCAATATATTTGGCAGAAGATTTTTTTGAGAACGAACGAGCCACATTTTCTACGCTATCCAACTGCAAATCGCTCTGGTTAGTTTTGAATTGTTGCACCAGTCCATCAAAAATTTCTTTCTCATTTTCTTCCTGTACTTCTGGCGGTACACCGGTGATTTTTATGGTATTTTGCCCGAATTCTTCAAACGAGAAACCTAAAGCCTTGATTTCGTCCTGTATCTCCATTACTAATTGAAAATCAGCGGGATACAAGTCAAGTGTCTTAGGGAATAATAACTGCTGAGTAAACGAATTTTTGTTTTTAAGATTATTATAATACTTCTCATACAAAATACGCTCATAGGCCGCCCTTTGGTCAATCAGCATCAGGCCGTTTTTGGCCTGTGCCACAATAAACCTGTTCTGAATCTGGATGGCACTAATATCTTTCACCTCAGCCAGACGCTTGCTTTCATCAACAATATCATTGGCCTTACTGCCTAAAGTAAGCGGTGCTTCATTTGGGAACCCTTGTTGTGAATCTGGCGAATGAAAATCAAGATTAGTCTGGTTATTAGGTTTGAAGCTATCCAGACCTTCAAAAAGTTTCCGCCAGTTATCCGTATTAGACTTGTCTCTGAAAGAATCGTCACTAATAGGGGGCAAAAACGAACTGCCACTATTCGCCGAACTCTGACGAGGTTTCTCAAAATCGCTTATAGCCGGATTAATCGGCGTAGGTATATCATTAAACCGGTTGGTAGTGGTAATATTACCAAAGTTAATATCCGATTCAAAATCAATAGTAGGGGTAAGGTTATAAACCCCGATTGCCCGTCTGACTGCCGACCTGATAATGGCATACACCGCTCTTTCATCATCAAATTTTATCTCGGTTTTAGTCGGGTGAATATTAATATCAATATGCGATGGGTCAATTTCCAGAAACAACACATAAAACGGACTACTTCCCTCAGGAATAGTTGCCTCAAAAGCACTTAATACGGCATGATGCAGGTAATTGTGCTTGATAAAGCGTTTATTTACAAAGAAAAATTGCTCCCCACGTCCTTTTTTGGCTGATTCAGGCTTACCTACATAACCATCTACATTCACAAATGGTGTTTCTTCTTCGCAGTTAGCTAATTGTTCACGATAGTTTTTGCCAAAAATATCAACAATTCTACGGCTAAGCTTACCTGCGGGCAGATTGTAAACCTCTACATCGTTATGATAAAGCGTGAAAGTAATTTCAGGATGAGCCAGCGCAACCCGTTGAAATTCGTCCAGGACATGTTTCATTTCAACCGGATTTGATTTCAGGAAGTTGCGACGGGCAGGGACATTGAAAAACAGGTTCTTTACCTGAAAATTGGTGCCCTTCGGGCAAGAAACTGACTCCTGATTTTTGAAATCTGAGCCCTCAATCTTAATAGATGTACCCACCTCATCAACCAGTCGACGGGTACGGAGTTCTACCTGTGCTACGGCAGCAATAGAAGCCAGTGCCTCGCCTCTGAAACCCATCGTGCGAATGGCAAACAAATCGTCAGCCGTTCTTATTTTTGAGGTAGCATGCCTTTCAAAGCTCATACGGGCATCAGTGGCCGACATACCTATGCCGTCATCAATTACCTGAATGAGTGTTCTGCCTGCATCCTTTACAATCAACTGAATAGTATTGGCACGGGCATCAATCGAATTCTCCAATTATTCTTTTACTACTGAAGCCGGTCTCTGCACAACTTCTCCTGCCGCAATCTGGTTTGCAATAGAATCAGGTAGTAAATGAATAATATCTAACATATCTTAATTTTTTGCCCTTAAACTTATTTAAATAACCTCAATTTGAAGGGAATTTGTTCCATCAGTCTGACATTTCAGTGGTAACTATTCGCCCTCCGATTAAATAAACCAGCTGTTTAAGGATTTGGTTTATAACAAATGTATCACTGCAAAACTTCCCTCTTTCATTCCCGATGCAAAATTGTTGTTTTCTGAACTCAAATCAGAAAAAAACTTTATTTAATTTTATATAACATAGAAAACGCTTAAAATTAGAAACAATTTGCGTATATCGTCCCGAACTTTTTCATAATATTATAATGTTAGCCTTTCAATCATAAAACCTACAAAAAATGAATAAAATTGTAAAAATTATCCTAATTAGTGTAGTTGTTTTAGCTCTCGCCTTTTTTGGGTATATGACTTATACCAAAAGCAAAAGCCCAGCTGCTACGGCAATTGGCAATCAGAATGGTTTATCTATACAGGTAGATTACTGCCAGCCGTACAAAAAAGACCGCGTTATTTTCGGAACTCTGGTGCCTTATGGCAAAGTATGGCGCACAGGAGCTAATGAAGCTACTATATTTGACACAAAAGGAGATATAAAAATTGCCGATAAGCCCCTTAAAGCAGGGAAATATACGCTGTGGACTATCCCGAACCCTGATAAGTGGACAATTATCATTAATGGCCAGACTGGCCAGTGGGGCACGATGTACGACGAATCAAAAGATGTATTGAGAGTAGATGTGCCTGCAAGCAAAATACCCGGGACTGTAGAGCAATTTACCATTAATTTTGTGCCGGAAGAAGGTGGAAGTGATATGGCATTACGTTGGGAAAACACCGAAGTAAAAGTGCCTATCAGGCATTAATAGAAATTCGGGAAGAATTTCCGAACTTTACGGCATGGATTATATAGAATTAATACTACAAATAGATGCCGATTTTGCCGAGATTTTGATGGCAGAATTGGGCGAGTTAGGTTTTGAGTCTTTTGTTGAAACAGAAGATGGTCTGGAAGCCTATGTTCAGGAAGAAATTTTTGATGATGTGGCTGTGAAGCAAATGCTGGAAGACTATGCCGCGCGCACAGCCATTTCTTATCAATTCAAGAAAATTGTTCGTCAGAACTGGAATGAAGAATGGGAAAAGAATTTTCAGCCTATTCAGATAGGCAAGCAGATTTATGTGCGGGCCGATTTTCACGAACCTAAGCCCGATTTTCCTTACGAAATTATCATTACTCCCAAAATGTCGTTCGGTACAGGCCATCACGAAACTACCTCAATGGTGATGGAGCATCAACTCAGCATTGACCATACCAATAAAAAAGTGCTTGATGTAGGTACAGGGACGGGGATATTGGCCGTACTGGCATCAAAACTCGGTGCTTCTGAAATCAGCGCCTTTGATATTGATGAGTGGTCGGTTGAAAATACCATCGAAAATGTCCAGTTAAACGATGTCTCAAATGTGACTGTGAGACAAGGGACAATTGAGAACGAGCCCAAGGATATTTATGAGATAGTGCTGGCTAATATCAACAGAAATATCCTGATTAGCCAGATACCTGCCTATGTCACATTTCTGCAAAAGGGAGGGGAGTTAATCGTGAGTGGTTTTTATGAAAAAGATATAGCTGATATTCAAACAGTTGCCGAATCAGTAGGTTTAAAAAAAGTAGCTCAACTAAGCAAGAATAACTGGGCGGCAGTCGTTTTTAAGTATTTGTAAATTAAAAATAGAGGTTGTCTTAAAATAAAATTGCGCCCATGCTTATTTGACAAGGCTTTAACCCCATCCCAACCCTTCCGCGCGGCGTCCGCCCCAACAATGGGGAAGGGCATAATATCCCTCTCCTCATTGTTAGGAGCGGTTGCCGCTGCAGAGGGACTTTTGCTCCCCTCCCCATTGTTGGGCGGACGCCGCGCGGGAGGGTCAGTGTGGGGTCCTTTTCAAAGCTTATTTGGTAATAAAAATTTTAAGATATCCTCGCTCTTTCACTTATGCGGCATCTTTCTATCATCTTCTGTTGTGGGATTCTTTTGTCATTTTCTGCAAAAGCACAGTCAATCAGGTTGTCGGACAATCCACAAACCTTTATCGGCGAGATAAAAACAGTAATGGCGACAGATAATAATGCGATGGCCATTGCGATGGGGAATAAATTTGAGTCATACTGGACAAGCCGTTTTAGTGCCAATCAAAAAACTACGCTGATAAATACAGCCAAAAAAATGGGTACTAAAGGCCATAAAATGGCTCAGTTTTATTACTTCTTTTTGATTATAGACAAGGTAATTGACCAGGAAAAGTATGATGATGCCAAGCTGGACAATTTCCTGAATATGACCCAAAAAACGGTTGAACTTTATGATTTAAAAACAGCTACCAGAATTTTTGAGACTATTAAAGACTTTCTGGAAAAACGAAGAGTTTACGCTTCCGGTTTTAACCGTCTGTATGCCCTCGGCGGTACTTTTGATTTTAAATTCTTAGATAACAAAGTTGCGGAAACTGCCGCAACGCAACAACCAGCTACTCCTAATGGAACTACACCTGCTCAGGCAGAAACCTCAAAAGTTTTTGATAGCTGGGATACACCACCAACTCAGGAAACCCCAAATGCCGTTCAATCACTACAGGATATTAATAAGAAACCAATGCCTGTATTAGGAGGAGTAGCCATAGAATTGAATAATGTTGACCTGATTATGGCAACCGCCAGCGACTCGGCGACCATTGCTAAAACATCAGGTATGGTTGCTTTAAAAGAAGGTACTTTTGTGGGGAAAGGTGGCACGATTACATGGGAAAACCTTGGCCTACCACAAATCTCAGCAACCTTAGCAGATTATACTTTTGAAATCCGTAATCCACGTTTTATAGGCGATGATGTGACGCTGACTTATGCTGAACGTCTGACGGCGCCTATTAAAGGTATACTGGAATTTAAAGGCGAAAAGCGTGCAAAAAACGCACAGGCCAGTTATCCTCGTTTCATGTCTTATCAAAGCGATGCTTTTATTAAGAATATCGATAAAAGTATTGAATACAAAGGTGGTTTCTCAATTATAGGCAAGCGGATTTTCTCTTCTTCGGTGCAAAACGGCTATTCTAATATTACGGTCAAACAAGAGGGTAAAGTTGCTTTTAAAACCACCAGTACGCGTTTTGAAATCAACGACGCTTTCATCAGTGCACAAACAGCCAGTTTTGTGACTTATATCGGTCAGGATTCTATCTATCACCCTGCCGTAAAACTGCATTATGTACCAACTGATGGTGTTCTACGCCTGAACAAAGTAGATGCGGGTGGTTTTAAAGATGCTACATTTACCGATAGCTACCACCAGATGAGCATTAAATGTGATGCCATGCGCTGGAGCCTGGTAGAGGGCAAAATGGATTTCTATATCGTCTCAGGTAGATCACAGATTCCGGCAGTATTTGAATCTTTAGACTTCTTCGATGCGGATAGGTTGACAGGTTTGAACAATGGAGGAGGTTTTAATCCTTTAGTAGTTGCCTCAAACTTCGTCCAAAAAAATAATAAGCCAGTTTTCGCAGTAGCCGATGTTACAGCTTTTAATAATAATAAGATTTCTCCACAGGTCCTCAAATCAGGTTTGATGGTGGCAGTGCAACAGGGATTTATCTATTATAATCCCACTACCGACCTTTACAATATCACGCCAAAAGGCCAGCACTATCTATTAGCCAATGGAGGTAAGAAAGATTTTGATGAGATTTTAATCCCCTCGGTTTACGGTACAAACAAAGACTCTACAGCCAATGCGACCTTGAATCTGAGCGATAAGAGCTTAGTAATCAGAGGCATCAAACGCTTTAATCTGAGTGATTCATTGAGGGCTTTTATAGCACCTTATGATAAAATTATTAAGGTAGGTAAGAATAGAAGCATCACGTTCAACGGTCAGTTCAAAGCCAAAAATTATCGCTTCTCGGGACAGGAATTAGTGTTCGATTACGAAAAATATATGCTTACACTGCCTAAGATAGACTCTATCACTTTTACGCCACCGCAGGTATATGCCAAGGGGGGTAGAAGAGAGATAGGTGGACGAATCAAATATGATAATCCGGGTGTAGTGTATCTGAATAAACCTGATAATAAATCGGGTAAACAATCATTGCCACAATACCCGATGCTGAAAATAGACAAAGGTACGATTGTGTACTTCGATGATGATTTCAGAGGTAAAAAGGCTTATAATAAAGAAGTACGGTTTGAAGTACCCAAGATTGATTTCGATAGCCTGAATGTGAGAGATATGGAATTTGCCGGGACATTCTTTTCGGGCAATATATTCAAGCCTTTCAAAGAAAAACTACGTATCATGCCAGATACTACCATCGGTTTTTCTCACAAAGTACCTACGGGAACATACCCTGTTTTCGGCAATGAGACTTCGGTTAAATTTGCCTCCCCGCTAGTGATGGATGGTTCAGGATTGCATTCCGAAGGAGATATCAAGCATTTAGCGGCTACACTTACGGCAAAAGAAATTTACTTTGCCACCGACTCATTATTAGCCAAAGGTGAACAAGGAAAAGTGATTGAAACCAATAAAGCGGGTGCGGCTTACTTCCCGCAGGTAGAAATCAAAGACTATACCTTGAAATGGTTACCGAAAGCTGATTCGATGCTGATTGCTTCGAAAGAAGGCTTCAATTTCTATGCAGGGTCTTCATCCTTAAAAGGACAGATATTAGTACGTAAAGGCGGTTTATTTGGTTTGGGACAATTGATTCGTACAGATTCAGAAACTGGCTCAGATCAATTTAAATTTAATAAGGAAGGGTTTATTGCTGATAAATCTCAGTTCAGCATCAAATCATTAACTGCCGCTTCAAAATCGGTATTATTGGGTAGAAACGTGAATGTGAATTTCAATGTAAATACCAGCATTGTAAACATTGCGACTAACGAAGGTAATTTTAATGACAGCACCCAGCAATCGTCTTTCGAGTTCCCTTATGCTGCCTATAAAACCAATATTGACCGTGCTGAGTGGAACATCAAAAAGAAACAAATCAGTATGAAAGGCGATGTAGCTACTTCGGTATTTACCTCAACTAATAAGGAACAGGAAGGGCTGGCGTTTAATGGTAATTCGGCCATATATGATATTGAACAATTGACTTTCAATATCGGTGGCGTGCCGTTTATCAGATCAGCAGATGCGAAGATTTTACCGGATAAAGGTCAGGTAGCTATTCGGGGTAATGCAGAAATTTTACCCTTCAAAAATGCCCGCCTGATAGTAGACACCCTGAATGCCTTTCATAACCTAAGGAATGGTAATATCCAGATTCTCTCTAAAAACAAATTTACCGGAGATGCCTCTTACCAGTTTGTAAATGTGAAGAAAGATACGTTTAACATTAAAATGGGAGATTTTGAATTGAGAGAGGTAAATCTGATTACAGGCACTGAAGGAAAAAAGACCAAAGAGAAAGGTGTTTCAACCTTTGCCCATGCAACGGTTAAAGAAAGAGATAGTTTGTATCTATCGCCAAAAATCATTTATCAGGGAGAAATCGCCATGTCAGCACCTGTTAAAAACCTGAGTCTGGATGGTTTTGTATTACCTGTACTGAAAAAGTATCCGAAATTAGGTGGTTACTGGATTCCATATAAAGGAGATAAGTCAGAAGAAGTGGCAATTACGGTTGATAAGAATCTGAAAAGTAATGAGTCTCTGCTTTTTGCAGGTCTGCATTTCAGAACTACCGCAACCAGCAATGGTTTATATCCGACTTTCCTTTCGGCCAAAGAAACAGACGAAGATCAGGACGTTTTCTTGACTACAGGCGTGCTACGTAGGGATGAGCCGAACAAGCTATTCAGCATTAAGCTGGATGGAGAAAAAGCCCCGATCAGTAATAAATATGAGTTAATAGAAGACCAGGGCATTATTAATCTGGAAGGTAAGTTCAATCTCTTAAGCGCTGATCTTGCCCAATACCTGCAAACCTCTGGTTTTGCCAAATTGCGCCTGGATACTGCTAAGCATGAATTTAATACCCTGATGCAGGTAAACTTCCCGATTGCGCAACCTATACTAGCTAGTATGGCCACTAAAATTGTGAAAACTAACCTGGATGCTGGCGTGAATGAAGCGGCTATAGAACTGAACTCACCAGAATTAATCACTAAGATTGGCCATATTGTGGGTGATAAAGACATTGAAGATTACAAGTTGCGTTCGGCTAAAGAGTATGTGCCATTGTTTAAATTCTCGCCTAAGTTCCTGAACACAATGGTATTCAGTAATCTGAAACTTCAATGGGAGCCTAAGCAGAATGCTTATAGAAGTGTGGGCAAACTGGGTATCTCTAATATCGGCGAAACAGATATCAATGCCATGGTTGACGGGTATGTAGAGATTCGCAAGAATCCTGTAGGCGGTGATGAAATGTATATCTTCCTGGAACTTTCAGGTGAAAATTGGTACTACTTTGGCTATAAAGAAGGCGAAATGGGTATAATCTCATCTGATGACTCCTTTAATGCACTGGTAACCAAAGGTGAGAAGAAAAAAGACAAGAGTTATCAGGTGATTGCTGTTGATTACTCAGAGGCGATTCTTTTCCGCAAAATGTTCCTTGAAACCTATAAAGGCATCAAAGAAACAGCGAAAGCCAAGAAAACTGACCCGAAGAAGTTAGCAGAAGTGCCAAAAGACGAAACGCAGAAAAAAGAGGAAGCGAAAAAGAAACCGGAAGCGGAAAAAGAAGGATTTTAATTGAAGAAACCCCATCCCTAACCTTCCCCAACAATGGGGAAGGGGATAAAAGTCTCTCTCCCCATTGTTGGGGAGAGAGATTTAGAGAGTGGGGTTTTTCTTTTAACGCTCACCAATTTCGTTTTGTAGAATTGGCAAAGAAATTGCTATATTCGCTGACGAGAATCCAAATAGTATTTATCATGGCTAAGAATAAGCAAAAACCTAAACAAAGTACTCCAACCCCTTCAACCAAACCAGGCTCAACTGCAGCAACTCTTTCAGGTCAATCAGAAAATGGAGGCTTTACGCTAAACCCGATTGTAGCGTCTATCATTATTGGCGTTGCAGTATTAATAGCTTTCTGGGCCGGATTCTCGAATGATTTCGTGCTTTGGGACGACAACATGTATGTGACAGAAAACATCATGGTGCAAAACCCAACGTTTGCCAACCTGATTCGTCTCTTAGGTGTTGAAAGTGCCCTGAACTACCACCCGCTTACGATGGCTTCCTTGTGGCTTAATTCAGCTTTATTTGGGAAGGCAGCCGGCTCTTTCATTGTGGTTAATACTCTCATTCACTTAGCTAATACTTTATTGATTTTTAAGTTTACGCGTCAGCTTACCAAAGATAATATGCTGGTAAGTTTTCTGGTGGCATTGTTCTGGGGCATCCACCCAATGCACGTTGAGTCGGTAACATGGGTATCAGAGCGTAAAGACGTATTGTATACTTTGTTCTTCTTTCTGGCCTGTATTCAGTATGTAAAGTATCTGGAGCAAAACCAACGCAAATACTATGTCTATTGCTTTGTTTTCTTTGTGCTTTCGTGTTTATCAAAAGCTATGGCGGTAGTGTTGCCTTTAGTATTATTATTACTCGATTATTGGTTCGATAGAGGATTCATAACGGTTAAAAACATCACTTCAAAGATTCCTTTTTTTGTGGTAGCTCTGATATTTGGTGCTTTGGCCGTACATATCCAAGGAGGGGGTAACTTAGGTGGCAGAATCGAAAAAATGACTGCCGATGTGGCCATTGCCAATGTGTTTGGCATGGGGACAAAACTGAAATTCGGTTTCTACGGATTTCTGGTTTATATCTTCAAGCTATTTGTCCCTATCAATCAGCATAATTTTTATAGTTATCCGGGTACTGGTGATTACAATGCTGTTCAGTTTATCACTGCACCTATCTGGGCATTGATTATTCTGGGTTTAGGAGTATTTGCCTATAAACGCCAGAAAGCCGTTTTCTTTGGTATTTTCTTTTTCTTCTTTACTATATTGTTGGTATTGCAATTCTTATCAGTAGGGGGCGCAATCTTGGCTGAACGTTATTCTTATATCCCCTATTTCGGAGGAATATTCATAGTGTTTTATTACTTAAATCAGAAAGTACAATCAAAGAATTTGATACTGGGCAGTAGTGCGGTGGTGGCAGTTATATTTATGTATCTTACTTATAAACAGACACTTACTTATAAAGACACAGGTACTCTATTTGCTAATTCTTATAAATACGAGCCTACCTCACCAGTAGTAAACGAAAACCTGGCTAATCATTATGGCCGTTCAGGTGAAATCAATAATGTATTATTATATGGTGAATACGCCCTTTCAAAAGGTGTAGATTCTTACGCTTTGATGGGTGCCTTGGCGAATGCTTATTACCTGAAAGGAGACTATAAAAAAGCGTTGGATTTTTATCAGAAGAGTATAGATAAATCTCCTGAGCACCGCAAATTTGTGGCCTACTATAACCGGGGTATCGCCAACCGTGATGCAGGTAATTTTGCACAGGCAGCCAGTGATTTTACCACAGCTATGGAAAAGGGCGAAAATAAAACGGCTTATCTGGGCATGCGCGCCTTTGCCAATCTGAAAGCCAGTAAATTTAAAGAAGCGTATAACGACTATACACGCATGATAGATTTGGGTATGTCAGTAGACACCGCTTATAACGACAGAGCTGTAGCACGTTATAGCTTAGGAGATACCGAAGGGGCTATCAGAGACTTGAAAGAGGTGATGAAGCGCAATCCGAACTATGTAGATGCCCGTAATAACTTGATAAAACTGGGCGTTCAGCCTTGATGATAAGAAAGTATATTCTGAGAATGAACTAAAACATTTGCAATGATGTTGCATAATTGTTGTATATTTGTGTCCGGTTGCGGTGATGCAATCATCTGGTGACACAATTTTTCATTCGTATGCGAAAAATATTCACTCATTATCATAATCTTAATAAAGTAGGGCTGTGGCTATCCATTCTTTGCACGGTGCATTGTCTGGCTATGCCGTTTCTTCTTACTTCATTGCCCTATTTAGGTAAAAATGCTGTCAGCGAGCGTTCCGAAGTTCTTTTAATTGCGATTAGTGCAGGTTTAGCCGTTTTCTTATTAAGAAAAGATTACAAAAACCACCACAATTCCACACCCCTCAAGCTTCTTGTTATTGCCTTAATCTTCAATATTTTAGGAATCTTCGTTGTACCCCAAGCCTACGAAATGTTTTTCAACGTAACAGGCGGTTTATTAATGGCCTCTGCTTACGGTCTGAACTGGTACTGGCATAAGAGGGCTTGCCATAGTCCTAATCATCAGCATTGAATTCGGCACCCGTCTTCTACTTAAATTTATTTTTTGAATTAATGAAGGTTTTTATACAAGTTAGAACATAATTAATTCTTCCTCCAATTGGTCAATAAATAAACTTCTATCTAAAAGATATTCTTCCTTTTCAAAAATAAATTCTTCGAAATAATCTGTACATTTAACTACAAAATTTAGCTTGAATTTAGAGTTATCTAAATTTGTAATTAATACTCCTTGATTACACTGGTCAAAAAAGTGGAAGAACCAGAAATATGAACTTCCGACATTTAAATTTTTGATATTTTCACAATCCTTTTTGTATAAAGTTGCTACAGATTTTACCACATCCGAATAAGACTCTTCATTATCAAGACCAACACTAAACCAATAAGTGTCACCAAGAAAATCTCTGTTCAGTGTAGGAAATACTATTACGCTATCTTCATGAGTATAGTATTCAGTGTTTTCTTTAAAATCTATTTTAATCATTTTTCATATGTCAATTTAAAACTTTACAAAGTTTTCGTCGTCAATCGTTAAAGCTATCTGATAGAATCTACTTCAACAACTCAAATCCCATAGGCGCTACTTCCTCTGCTGTATTAGACAATACAACTACCCCAATTTTATTCTCCTTATCAAAAGCCACCAAGGTTCTGAAACCACCTGTACCACCTGAATGCTGAAAAATCGTTTGTTCTTTCATTTTGCCTGTATGCCAGCCTAAACCGATGATCGTCTGGC
>CBIHRH010000027.1:0-17251 GCA_966212365.1 uncultured Emticicia sp.
CACGATAAATACGTGGTTCCGAACGACCCTAAGGTGAAAGAAAAACTCAACCAATGGCAGAATGTAAAATTTGGTTTAATGATGCACTGGGGTACTTACAGTCAATGGGGTATCGTAGAGAGCTGGAGTCTTTGCCCGGAAGATGAAGGGTGGTGTGAGCGCAGAGGGCCTTATAAAGACAATTGGTACGAGTATAAAAAGGCTTATGAAAACCTGCCTAAGACATTTAATCCTGTACAGTTTAATCCTGAAAAATGGTCGGCTGCTGCTAAGAATGCTGGGATGAAATATCTGGTTTTTACTACTAAGCATCACGATGGTTTTGCTATGTTTGATACCAAACAAAGTGATTATAAAATCACCAATACCCCTTTTGCTTCCAACCCAAGAAGTAATGTGGCTAAAGAGATTTTCGGCGCATTCCGCAAAGATGATTTTATGATTGGCGCTTATTTCTCTAAACCAGACTGGCATACCAACGACTACTGGTGGTCATATTTCCCACCAAAAGACCGTAATCCATCCTATCATCCGGCTAAATACCCTGAGAAATGGAAGAGCTTCAAGCAATTTACCTATAATCAGATAGAAGAGTTAATGAGCGATTATGGAAAGATGGATATCCTTTGGTTGGATGGTGGCTGGGTGCGCCCATTCTCAAGCATTGACACCTCTGTATCCTGGCAAAAAACGATTCCTTTCGACCAGGATATTGACATGGCACGCATTGCTAAAATGGGAAGAGAGCATCAGCCGGGCCTACTCGTAGTTGACAGAACAGTAAGCGGAGAATTTGAAAACTATGTAACACCTGAGCAACAGATTCCCGACCATTATATGCCTATTCCCTGGGAAACATGTATGACCATGGGTGATTCGTGGAGTTATATTCCTAAAGAAAATTTCAAAACTGCCCGAAAATTAATCCATATTCTGACAGACGTAGTTTCAAAAAATGGTAACTTGCTATTAAATATTGCCCCCAGTCCGCAAGGAGATTTCCATGCCGAAGCCTATCAGCGATTAGAAGAAATCGGCAAATGGATGAAAGTAAACAGCGAGGCTATTTACAATACCAGAGGTGATAACGAAATAGGCAAGCAAAACAAACTGGTGTTTACGCACAATGCCAATACCACTTATGCCATTTATAGAGCAGACGAAGGCGAGAGTATTCCGACCAATATTGAAATAAGCAATCTGGTTTTATCAAAAAATACCTTAATTAGCCTTTTAGGTAGTACAGAAAAATTGAAATGGGTAGCTAAAGAGGGTAAGGTAATAGTGGAAATTCCGGAAAAAGTGAGAAAGACTGCAGGTAGCAGCTATGCATGGGTATTGAAAATAGTAAGACAATAAACCTGGGAAATCATTAACAATCATAACCTACGAACCAACAAACTGATGCAATCAAGAAGAAAATTTATACGCTGGTCGGCACTAAGCTTACCTTTTATGTCGGCAACCAAAGCGTTTTCTAATACAAAGACAATAGCCAACAAACCTATTGTAGTCTCTACCTGGGATAGTGGCCTGGCTGTAAATGCCGAAGCATGGAAAGTGTTAAAGAAAAATGGTCGTGCCTTAGATGCTGTAGAAGTAGCCGCTAATTCAATCGAAGATACCATTAATTGTTGCGTAGGTTTGGGTGGAAACCCTGACCGCGATGGAAAAGTAACATTGGATGCCTGTATCATGGACGAAAAAGCCAACTGTGGTTCAGTAGCCTTTTTGCAGCATATCAAACACCCGATTTCGGTCGCTCGCAAGTTGATGGAAACTACCCCGCACGTGATGTTGGTGGGCGATGGTGCGTTGCAGTTTGCTTTAGCTAATGGCTTCAAAAGAGAGCCTGATAAATTATCGGCCGAAGCAGAGAAGACTTATAAAGAATGGTTGAAGAAATCGGAATACAAGCCTGTTATCAATATTGAGAAGCAACAAATCAAAGCTAAAAAGACAGATGGCGGCCCTTTTGCACCAAGTTATTTTGATGATGGTACCCCTAACCATGATACTATGGGTACTATTGCCTTAGATGGTTCTGGTAATCTATCGGGTGCTTGTACTACCAGTGGTATGGCATTCAAACTTCATGGCCGTGTGGGTGATTCTCCTATTATCGGGGCAGGTCTGTTTGTTGATAACGAAATAGGTGCGGCTACTTCATCTGGTCAGGGTGAAGAAGTAATCAGAGTTGCTGGAACACACTTAGTGGTGGAAATGATGCGTTTGGGCAAAACTCCTGAGGAGGCCTGCAAAATTGCTGTAGAACGTATAGTGAAAATCAATCCTGAAAAAGCTAAAGGTTTTCAGGTAGGTTTTATTGCTATTAACAAGCAAGGCGAGTACGGAGCATATTCGATTCAACATGGCTTTAGTTATTCTGTTACCCTTGCCGATGATGGGGGTAAAGTCTTTATGGCAAAGAGTCATTTCCTTAAATAAGCAAACTTATATCCTATAATAATTAGTGCCTGTGTTTAGGCGTGCTACGGTCTCAAGCCGTGACACGCCTTTCTTTGCGCCTTTTTTTAATATTATTCGACCTATTATATGAAAAAATACCTTTTAATCCTGACGACACTGGTATGTTTAAATACATACGCACAATACCAACCCAGCTGGCAAAGTCTTGACCAACGCCAGACTCCTGCCTGGTTTGAAGATGCCAAGTTTGGGATTTTTATCCATTGGGGTATCTACTCTGTGCCTGCATGGGCAACCAATTCAAATGCTGATGGCTTTGGGAGTGGCTATGCCGAATGGTACTGGCAGCGACTTTTTGCACCTAATCTTAAAATACATAAGGAATTTGTAGCATTTCATGAGAAAAACTATGGTAAAGCTTCTTATCAGGATTTTGCGCAACAATTCAAAGCCGAGTTATTCAAGCCGGATGATTGGGCCAGAATATTTGAACAAGCCGGAGCGAAATACATAGTACTGACTTCTAAGCATCATGAAGGTTTTACTATGTGGCCAAGCCCTCAATCATGGAATTGGAATGCTGTTGATGTTGGCCCACATAGAGATTTAGCAGGAGATTTATCAAAAGCCGTAAAAGCTAAAAATCTACATATGGGCTACTATTATTCTCTATATGAATGGTTCAATCCGGTTTATAAAAGTGATGTAAATGCTTATGTAAATGAGCGCATGATTCCGCAAATGAAAGATCTGGTAACGAAATACCAACCTGATATTTTATGGACGGATGGCGAATGGGACCATCCCGCCAAAACATGGAAAAGCGAAGAGTTTTTGTCCTGGTTGTATAATGATTCACCCGTAAAAAATAGCGTAGTCGTTAACGACCGCTGGGGAAATGATACTAAAAGTAAACACGGAAGTTTTTATACATCTGAATACGGTCATGGTGGAACAGATAACTCACCAACTAATGGTTTTGCAAGACCCTGGGAAGAGTGCCGGGGCATAGGTGAATCATTCGGTTATAATCGTAACGAAAATCTGGAGGTGTATCAGACAGGTGAGCAATTGGTACATCAGTTAGTAGATATTGTAGCACGTGGTGGTAATTTCTTATTGAATATCGGGCCAACGGCTGATGGCCGCATTCCGGTAATTATGCAGCAAAGATTAAAAGAAATGGGCGATTGGTTAAAAGTAAATAGCAATGCCATTTACAGTACACGCAAATGGAATAAAGCACCCGCTTATACGAAAGACTCAAAACTGCATTTTACGCAAAAAGGCAGGAATATCTATGCGATTGCCAGCAAATGGCACGAAACCATAACAGTTGAGAATGTAGAAAAGCCAACCAAAGTAAAGCTATTGGGTTTTGATGGAGACATCAAATTTACCTATAAAAACAAGGTACTTTCCATAACTGCCCCGCAGGTAAACCCAAATACAATCCCTTGCCAATTTGCCTGGACTTATGAACTAACTGACGCCCTGAAATAATATGTCTATCTATAAAACCCTACGCCATCTATTAATTGTTAGCGTATTAGCAGCTAATACCCTATTTGCCCAAACACCTGCCAAAGATTGGCTGATTCAACCTTTTACACAAAAAAGTGAAGTAAAGGTATTGCAGAATGGCAAATTACTAGAAATTACGAATGGACTAATTACCCGACAAATACGTATAAACCCAAATGCCGCAACAGTCAGCTTCAAGAATCTGACAACTAATGAACAATTCGTCCGTTCCGTAAGACCAGAAGCTCGTGCAATAATTAATGGTGTATCGTATAATGTCGGTGGACTTTATGGTCAAAAAGAACATGGTTATCTCCTGGAAGAATGGATAGATACATTCACCGGTCAATCGAATGATTTTCAATTTGTTCGCTACGAAACAGGTGAAGTAAAGCCTCATTTTGACTGGAAATCTACTACATGGACAGCCAATAAAAATCTGCCAACAGGCAAAAGCCTTGTATTATTCTTCAAATCTGAATTGCCAGTATTAAAAGGCATTGAAGTAGCTGTGCATTATGAAATTTTTGATGGTATTCCGCTTCTAAGCAAATGGGTAAGTATTGAAAACAAATCAAGCAATGCTTTCAAATTGACTCAGGTAGTGAATGAAATATTGGCGACTCCGGAAGAAGAATCGGCTGTAGTAGGTAAACCTGAAAAAATGAAAAAGCCACAGAAGCTATACATCGAAAATAACTACGCCTATAACAATGCCATGCGCTACGAGCTTTCAGACCAGGCCACCCACTGGAAGATTGATAGCTCTTACACCTCACAGGTAAATTATAATTACGAAACACCTTGCGTAGTAGAAGTATATCCGACCTTAGGAGTAGGCATTGATTTAGCGCCAAACGCTCACTATAAATCTATCCACTCGTACGAATTGCTTTTGGATAGTTATGATAGGGAGCGAAACGGACTGGCCCGTCGGAAGATGTATCGCACAATTGCCCCTTGGTCAACACAAAACCCTATTTTCATGCACCTGATTAGTACTGACCCCGTCAAGGTAAAAAGTGTAATTGATCAATGTGCTGAAACGGGTTATGAGATGGTGATTTTAAGTTTTGGTAGTGGTCTGAATATGGAAGATGCCTCAGAAACCAATATCAAAAAGTTTAAAGAATTGGCTGATTATGCCCATAGTAAAGGTATCAAGCTAGGTGGTTATTCATTATTTAGTAGCCGCAGAATTGATGATGAAAATGATGTGATAGACCCTGTAACAGGTTTGCCCGATAAAGGTGCTTTCTTCGGCAATGCCCCTTGTCTGGCAAGTAAATGGGGCATCAACTATATCAATAGCCTGAAGAAGTTTATCAGCGAAACAGGTTTTGATTTGCTTGAACATGATGGCCCTTATCCCGGTGATGTTTGTGCTTCTACCAAACACCCCGGTCACAAAGGTTTAGACGATTCCCAATGGGTACAGATGCAAATGCAGAAAGAGTTTTACCAATGGCTTAATGCACGTGGCGTATACATTAATGCTCCGGATTGGTATTTCTTAGATGGCACGCATAAAATCGCACTAGGTTATAGAGAAGTAAACTTCTCCCTATCAAGAGAGCAACAAAAGATACTGAACCGGCAAAATATCTTTGATGGTACGTGGGATAAAATTCCGTCAATGGGTTGGGGATTTGTGCCATTGACCAAATATCAGGGTGGGGGAGCAGAGGCGGTTTTGGAACCACTAAGCGAACATCTGAACGATTATAAACAATTAATGATGCAATACTATGGGGCAGGGATACAAGCTTGCTACCGTGGCCCAAGATTATATGATACAGACGCAACTAAAAAAGTAGTGATAGAAACCATCAATTGGTATAAAAAACACAGAGACATTCTTAACTCGGATATTATCCACCTGCGTCGCCCCGACGGTAGAGATTGGGATGGCATTATGCACGTCAACCCGGCTTTAACTGCTAAGGGATTGGTGATGCTCTATAATCCATTAAAAGAAGCCATTACCCGGAAAATCAAATTGCCTTTATACTTTACAGGTCTTACGAAAGAAGCCAAAGTGAGAACAGAAAATGGCAAGCAAACCACTTATCAACTCAATAGAGATTATTCCATAGAAATTACTGTTCAATTACCTGCCGAAGGATATACCTGGCTGGTAGTTGAATAATTATACAACCGAAGCGTCGGTCGCCAAATCCAATAAAATATGTATGACGATTTTTCAAATCGTCCGCGCGGCGTCCGCAAAATTCGCCAGAATTTTATAAATCTGGGTCTACGTTTCCAGAATATAAGAAAGTTGAAGATATAGGGCTTTTCCCCTATATCTTCAACTTAATCCCTATCTTCCCAAGCAAAGCCGTTATCCCAATAATCAATAAGGCAAATGCCATAGATTTGATTAAACCCACAATGCCAAAAGTCAGGCTTACGGGTAAAGCAATCGGGAAAGAGTAGACAATATATGGTACCAGATAGCAGGTTAGGGTACTTGTGCCTGCAGGTTTAATGATTTTAAACCAATGGGCTTTATGCTCCAAATCTATCAACCAGTAGATAAGTGCATACATAATAAAAGCAATACCGCAACATATAAATACCCAGGTTGGTGTGGCATATATCTTCGATATAATAAAGAATTTTCGTAAAAAGAACCCAATTATTAGCATTAATATTCCAATACCGATATAGATATAGTTTAGTTTTGATTCCTTCCCGGCAGTATAAAAACGCTCTAGTAATAAGGTTGCCAATATGCCTGTGAATGTGAAGGCAGCAAAAGCGCCGTTCCCTAAAATCCAGTCACTTGGTCCGGTTGGCCATACTGATTTTAACCATCCGGCGTGCCCTGCAATAGACATCAAGTTGAAAAAAAACCATGAGGCTATCAATAGGGTCGTGTTCTTATAAAAGAAAAGATATAGAATGGCGCAAGTCAGATATGTCCAACCAATAAGCCCCAGAATACCCCACCAATGCGGTTTCATCATTTCTGCTTTCTCTCCGCCTTCACCTCCTCTGAATTTATAGACAAGAAAAAGTAGGATAGCTACCCCAATTACCTGCAGCGCAATGAAAAGGTATTTCTTAGAATCTTCACTTTTGGGATATACATTCCAGATAAGAAAGAAGCCTATTACCGCACTTATCTGAAAAACGGCCTCGCTCATACCAGTAGCCTCTGTGTTTATTTCAGGGATATTTACTATAAAAAGCCCCATAATTAAGAGAGCGATAGAACGCAAAACAATATGCTGAATTATCTGGAGATTGTTTTCTCCTTTTGCAATTCTGGCTTTTGTAGCAAAAGGAATCGACATACCCACAATAAATAAGAAACAAGGGAAAATAGTATCTGAAAAACCCAGAAAGTCAACATGTGCTTCGGAGTGTTGCAGCCAGTCGGGAATACCAGTCAATGTCCAGAAATCATTCACAAAAATCATCAGGAGCATAGTTAATGCCCGAAAGACATCAATAGAAGCAATGCGTTTGAGTGAGATTTCCATAGTCTTTTATTTGCTTTCTTCAATTTTCTTAATTTCCTCAAACATCGCTTTAAAACAAGCTGATTGGGTATTTTCTCCGGCTTCCATATTCACTTTTACCCCATAAAACTCATCCAGAAATTGTCCTGCGCCAGACCAAACAGTTTGCATCATGCCTTGAAAACGGTCTTTCATAACCGGAGTAACCGATTTTCTGAATCTTACCATATCCTGCGTTTGTAGTACCACATTTTTAGGGTTTCTCCACGGACAGGTGATTACATTCAACCCTTTTGAGGCAAAGAGAACGGCAGTCTGGTCAGGTCTTTCATAATGCCAATCACAAATCATCACATCTTTTTCTATCAAATCTATGGCTCTGTATGTATTGTTAAAGCTTCCTTCCCACATACCTATACCTGTAGTTTTGCCATCAATCAGGCGGTCGCCCCAAATCCAAAGCTTTCTGTTCTTTAGTGCCAGGTGATTTCTGATTTTGTTTACTTCTCCGGCAAATAATTCTGCTTTATCTCTACCACCACATCTAGGGCATTTATCGTCACCTATGTAAAATACCTCGTCCATTCCTGCGTGGAAAGCGTCTGTTTCAAACACCTCACATATTTCATCTACTAACTCAAACACTATTTTATGCACGTCCGGGTGTAGTGGGCAATAGCTTTTGCAATACAATCCATCCGCGTTAGGCCATACATATTTCTCAGGCATTTTTACATGAGGGGTTTCATCAAACTGCGGATATACTCTTAATAAATTATGTGTAGTTTTAGCCCATGACTGATGCCCCAATAAATTGATTTGAGGTATAATATGGATATTATTTTTCTGACAAGCCTTTACCATTTTCTTTACATCCTGCTTTGATAGAGCAATACTATCACGTAATTCAGGGTGGCTTTGAAACTGATAATTCCAGTCTACACGCAGTATCAGTGTATTTACTTTTCTGGTGGCCAGCTCTTCGTTAATAAATTTCACAAAGGTATCAACCTGCTTAGGTTGTGGAGCAGCGATGCAGAAGCCACGAATGGGTAGGAGACTATCTATTTTTGTTTGTGCCATCAGCGATTCAGAAAAAATCAGGCAAGCGATGGCTAACAACAAAGAAATTTGTCTGGTCATAAAAATGTAGGTTTTTTATAGAGTTGAATTAGCCTACAAGTTAGAAACACTTTTAAGTAAATACAAAAAGCCATTACATTTATATGCAATAAAAGCAGATAAACATACAAAAGACTCTTTAGGAATTTTTAATTTTGGTCAATCCTATATAAAATGTAACTTGCAGATAGTTTTATTATGGCTTTCTTGCAAGCCTGAATACTATAACCTAACCCTGAATTTTTTAATGAAGAAGTACTTCACTCTTTCATCGCTGTTGTTTATTGCCTTTTTCTGTTTAAGAGCTAATTCACACCTCAGAATCTGATTCCACTTCCATTATCCATAACGTAAGACTGAGAACCACTTTGTCTTGGTTTTCCACAAGCTTAATTATAACACCTAACCAGAAATTTTTAATGAAGAAGTATTCCACTCTTTCATCGCTGTTGTTTATTAATTTTTTCTATCCGGATTCTCATTTATCTCATAGAACCTAATCACATGCAGCACTTCTTGTGACAAAATTTTAAGTCCCTTTATTGATGCTTTTCAATGAGCTCAAATTGCTGTATATACCTAACACTCATTTTTTATGAAGAAATATATCATTCTTTCATCGCTTTTGCTCGTCGTTTATTTTCTATCCAAATGGTGGTTTGTTTCATGGAGCCCTGTTGAACTTTTATCACCTGTCACAGCAAAATACGGCGAGTTCACTTTAGAGCCTGAATTGCAGGAGCCTAGAACGGAAGCCGGGGGCATTACTCATAATGACTCTTTCTACATTTTTGGTGGCATCAACCAATTCGGACAAACTTATAGTAGTTCATACCGATATTCTGCTGAAACAACGAAGTGGACAAAAATCAAAGATACACCACAACCAATCAACCATGTAGGCGTAGTACAGGATGATAAATACATATACCTGATTGGCGGATTTAAGCCCCTGTCTTTAAGAATAAGAGGTTTTATGTTTGCCAATTGGGAGCCGCTGAATACCCTATACCGCTATAATCCTTCCACGGATAACTGGGAAACTTTAGCCTCTATGCCTGAGCCAAGAGGAGCCGGTGGGGTTTGTATCAATAATGATACTATCTGGTATATAGGAGGTATCAACCAGCAAAAGGCCATCTCTAATGCTTTATTCGGTTATTCAATCAAGCATAACCAATGGTTTATTGCGCCCTCAATGGAACACCCACGGGATCATCTGAGAGCAGAGAGTGTAAACGGGAAAATCTACGCTATTTCGGGGAGAAAGGATGATTTAAGATTCAATTTACCATTCGTTGAAGAGTATGATCCTGTCACTAAGAAATGGACGAGAAAGGCTGATATACCCACGCCTAGAGGTGGTTTTGGTTCTTCTGTTTATAAGAATAAAATCTATACGTACGGCGGAGAGAATGTCTGGAGTTGTTTTGATGTGATGGAGGTTTTTGATCCTGAGACAAATACATGGGCAAAGTTTGAACCGATTCCCGAGGCTCGCCACGGGATTATTAGTGGTTGGATTGGTGATAAACTACATTTAGTATCAGGTGGCAGGCATCCAAGATTATCCATTAGTGGTATTCATCGGGTGTATACATTAAAAGAACAATGACCATGAAAGACATTTCATTAATTATATTAGCCTATAATGACGCCAATTCGTTACTGAAGCTGGTGCCCGATGCCTATGCCATCTTAGAGTCAAATTTTGATAATTTTGAATTGATAGTGGTAGATGATTGCAGCACCGATCACACGTCATTGCTTATGCAATCATTTAAAAAGGAATATAAAAATTTAGTCTATGAAAGAAACCGTTCGAATAGAGGAGTAGGGTATACGTTTCAGAAAGGCGTAAAGTTAGCGAAGTATAATTCAATTGCTTATACAGATGGCGATGCACAATTCAATCTGAACGATTTGATAAATTTATATAGCTACAAAAAAGAGTTTGACATCATTTCAGGAAACAGAGAAACCAGAGCAGACGGCATGAAAAGATGGCTTATTTCAAAAGTGTATAATCAATTATTGAGGGTGCTCTTTGATGTAAAACTAAAAGACACCAATTCGGCACTAAAAATATACAAAAGAGAAGTTTTCGATACTATCCTGCCTTTACAGTCGTATGATGGATTTTATGATGCCGAAGTTATCATAAAATCGATGAGAGCCAATTATACAATCAAAGAAATTTCCATTGCCCATTATCCTCGCCAGTTTGGTGTGGCAAGTGGTGTAAAATGGAAAAGTGTAAAGAGTGTCTTAAAGTCAATGATGAATTTCTGGTATGATTCAAAAAAATAATTCAGTTCTATATATCACCCTGTTAGCCTGGGTTTCGCTGGTATTTCTTGTTATTTTCTCTCCCAATAGATTGATAGATGCGGAGTCGATTTATTATGTGAATTTACAATCAAAACTTTCGCCGTTTTCTATAGAATTTATCAGAGATTATCAGGGTACCGCAGGGATAATAACTACCTGGTTTAATCTACTGATAATGGATATTACACAAGGAGACATTGTGAGAATGAGAATTGCTAATATTTTCTGGCTATTTCTCACGGCCTTCATATTTAATAAGAGTCTTAGAGAAGAATCACAAAACACAGATAAATTCTTAGGTTATACCCTTATACTGACTCCCTATATTTTTCAAATGACTGCCAGGGTGATGGGAGATTACCCGACTTTCTTTTTTGGATTTGCCTTCTATAATTTAATAAATAAGCTTGATAAAGAATATCGGGAGTGGTATTGGTACCTGATAACAGGCCTATGTGGTTCGCTTGCTATTGCAGGCAAACAAACCTTTATATTCTTATTAATTTTTCCGGTATACTTTATTATAATAACAAAGAGTAATTACTGGAAAAAAGGTATATTACTGATAAGCACCTGTGCCTTACCAGCTTACTTCTATGGAATTTGGGGCGGATTCGTACCTAAAAGCTCTTCATACAATCATATAAAGCTGGTAAATGTAGATTTCACCTATGTGTTTGTTTTCTTGTTTGCCCTTGCATTAATATTCTTTATCAGTTATATAAAAGAGCTTATTATTAAAAACGCAAGGATGCTATTACTCATAGCTGTTGTAATTCATCTGCTCTTTGGTTTAGTCGTTCCTTTCCCCTTTCTCAGGTCATATTCTGCACAGCTATCAGGCGTTTCGTTTATTATCGTCATCAAATATATCTGGAGCATTATTATGGTATTATCTGCTCTGGCAGGCATAATCTTCTTTTATCGACGTTGCCTGGAGATTTTGCCGGATAGGAAAAACATCCCTCTGATTCTATTCGTATGCTTATGTCTTTTAGCTGCTTCCAGAGTCCCATATTTTCATGGGAGATATATAGCTTTAATTATGCCCTTTATTCTGATGATATTTTTTAAGTCGAAAGCAGCACGCATCACTCCGGTCACGGCACTTGCAGGCTATATTTTTAATCTGGCTACTTTACTCCTATTGTATCATTCGGTTCTGATTACTGATACCATTCGATTGATTATGAAAAACATGGGTGTTGAAAAGTTATAATAGATTGATTGTGTGTATATTACATTCATTCCCTGATTTTACAGGAAATATACTAAATACGATTTTTTTTACTGACGCATACAACTTTTTGTGTCTTTTCTGCATTTACTCTAAAAGCCCCGTTTAAACTTGGTTCTAACCTCTACAATCGAACGTCTGCGACACAAAGACGCTGCTGCTCAGAAGGAAATTTTTGAGCACTATGGCAGTTTTTTGTATCGTATAGCATACCGGTATGTGCGAGAACGTATGTTGGCTGAGGACTTGATGGTGGAGTCTTTTTTGAAGATTTTTGAGGGGATTATCAATTTCAGATTTGATAATTTAAGATCCTTTGAAGCGTGGATGAAAAAAATTGTGGTAAACGAAGCGCTGATGCTGTTGCGCAAACAAGCCAGTTTTCATCTGATGCCTGAGAGTGAGGCAATCGAAATACCGATTGATGATAATGTGTTAGATAAGATTTCGACCGAGGAGATTTATCGGCTGATAGCCGAGTTGCCCGATGGCTACCGTACAGTTTTTAACCTGTATGCCATTGAAGGCTATACGCATAAGGAAATTGCTGAACAACTGCATATCAACGAGGGAACCTCAAAGTCGCAGTTGAATCATGCCCGGAAATTATTACAAAAGAAAATATTAATGACCGATAAAAGTCATGCAAGCAGAGGAATTCTATAATAAGATCAGAGAAAATCTCGACAATTCTGACTTTACTCCTGATTGGAATAAAAGTGAGGTTTGGCAACGTATTGAAAAGAAAGACGAAAAGAAAACGCCATCTTTCTGGTGGGGGGTAGTGGCTGCGAGCGTTGTTTTGGTAAGTTTATTTGGTGGGTATCTCTTAATTGAAGACAGAAATACTATTACCAGTAACCCTAATGTAAAAAACCACGATGCTACTAAGTCTGCACGACCGGTTTTACCTGAAACGAATACTGCTACACCTTTGACAGAAACACCTGAAAACACTGTCACAACTTCTTCGAATCGTCCGGCTCAAAGAAGAGCTATTCAACCTGTAAATGAGGTAGAGCCGCAAGCAATTGTTGAGAACGAAGTGCCTAATGAAGAGTTTGATAATATGGTAACCACAGAGGGCGGTGAACAGGAGTTTAGTTATAATAACGTAACATCCAGAAACGAGCCTGCTTTTGTGCGTCCGGTTATTTTTGATGCGCCTATTATTTTCAGACCTAATAAAGTGGCAGAAAAACCTGCTGCAGTGCCTGCTAAACGTGAACGTGTAGCTATTCTCGAGAGTCCCGAAGATCAGGAAGATTACGTAATAGCACCAAAAGAGAAAAAGAAAAAACGCCACGAACGTTTAGCTAAGCAAGTAGAGAAAACCCCTGAGGCTACAGACCCTAATAAGCCCAATAAAATATGGGCATTTGTGAAGCAAAGTTTCAAAAACGAAACAATGCCAGCCGATTCTACGATTAAGTAAAAAGCATTTAGTTTGATTGAAAAATATGCTCGCGAAATCTTTTTCGCAGTATATTGTTATGAACTTATTTTTTAAGCACGCTGACCGGTTTCCACATGAAAAAGATTTTTTTGTTGCTTATTCTTGCTATAAGTACAGATACTTATGCTTCCGGGTTTACCAATAAAACCGATATAGATTCAATTGTCGTAAACATTGGTAAGCGAAAAAGAATTGTTTTGTGGGGCGAAAGCAAAGAAGACCTGAAAGCCTTAGAAAAATACGATTTGAATAGAATCGTCAGACAAATGAAGCAGGATTTGGAAGAAATGCCGTCTCACGTAAGAAGAAGTATCCGACAGGATTACGAGGGGAATAATTATACCAAAGAAGCTACCCGCCAACGAGAACTGGAAGGACTTACTCCCTGGCAAAGACTTACCCGCAATACCTATCTCAATTTTTCATTGGGTTTTACTTCCGTTAAATATCTGCAAAGAGGAAGCTCGGCCTTTAAAAACAGTGATGCGCTTTTCAAGTATAAAACCATAGCTTCGCCTAATTTAACTATTGGCCTTACCAGACAAGAAAGTTTTATCCGCACAGGCCGTAAAGAAGTAATATTGCGTTATGGAATTGACATTAGCTGGTATTATCTGAGCAGTGTAAGTACCAAAACAACCTCTTATCTGCTACGGGTAAATAATACGAATACCAGCGTATATGATACAGTAGCCATTTATCGACCTGCAGCTAATGGCAACTACTATACCGTTGAAAACTATGTAAGTTCAGATAATATTAAGCGAAATCCTGAAAGTACCTATAATCAATCATTATTCTACGCCGATTTTAAGATTAATCCAACCATTAATTTTTATGGGTCAGATAACCAGAAGACATTTCATTTTGGATTCGGCGCTTATTTAGGGCGTTTGATAGGCGGTAGCCAGATTCTTTCGGAAATAAAAGCGATCAATCAAAGGGATACTAAGATACCTATCAGGAGTAGTGATAATCCGTATCGTTATGGATTACTATTAAATGTAGGTTATAAGGCGTTTAGTTTTTTTCTGGAGGGCGATGTGAACAATTTCTTCCAACGTCGCGATTCCCGCAATGGATTTCTTCCCTACGAAGCATCAGATAAGTGGTCGCAGAATCTTACCACATTTGGCATCAGAATAGGCCGATAACAATAATCCCCGAATTTCTCCGGGGATTATTTATTTTCAATAGAGAGGTTTCTATCTTATTTTTTGTACAATACGCTTTTCACGGCATCAATTGTGCGTTTTACATTTGGTAAAGTCACTTCAATCAATGTTGGGGCGTAGTGTAGAGGTATATCCATATTGTTTACACGAATAACCGGAGCATCCAGATAATCGAACGCATAACGTTGTAAGTGATAAGTGATTTCTGAAGAAATCGCAGCCAATGGCCATGCTTCTTCTACTACTACACAACGATTGGTTTTCTTCACCGAGTTAATGACAGTAGCATAGTCGATAGGTCTTACAGTACGTAAGTCAATCAATTCAGCTTTGATGCCTTCTTTCTCCAATTCTGCAATGGCAGGCAATACTACTCTTGGGATCATTTTACCAAATGAAACGATGGTTACATCAGAACCCTCTTTCATTACATTGGCCTGACCCAATGGAGTTAAATATTCTTCTTCCGGCACGCCACCTTTATCACCATACATTACCTCTGACTCCATGAAGATAACAGGGTCATTGTCTCTGATAGACGATTTCAACAAACCCTTGGCATCATAAGGGCTATGAGGTACTACTACTTTCAAACCCGGAGTATTGGCAAACCAGTTTTCAAAGTTTTGCGAGTGTTGTGCACCTAATTGTCCGGCATTACCGGTTGGTCCACGGAATACAATCGGACAAGTATATTGACCGGCTGACATGGCCATCATTTTTGCCGCGGAGTTAATAATCTGATCAATGGCTACTAACGAGAAGTTAAAAGTCATGAACTCAATAATCGGGCGTAAGCCATTGGCTGCTGCACCTACACCTATACCTGCAAAACCAAGCTCGGCAATAGGAGTATCAATCACACGTTTAGGGCCAAACTCATCGAGCATTCCTTGGCTCACTTTATAGGCACCGTTGTATTCGGCTACTTCTTCACCCATCAGAAAAACGTTTTCATCACGTCTCATCTCTTCTGAAAGGGCTTCGCGCAGGGCTTCTCTAAATTGTATCTCTCTCATGTATTTTGGCTTAGAATAAAAGCTAATTTTTTGGTGTAAAATTAGGTAATTCAATCGGAATTCTCAAATTTGCACGAATATACATCTATGAAAATTTCATTAATCTTCTCTGATTTGTTCTCAGAAGAGCTTTGGATCACCCTACACTTCATACACTATGCAAAAACTGAAAGCCTATTTAGCCGCTCATTCATGGGCATTTACGCTATTTACCTCGCTTGCTGCTTTTTTTACCTACCTGCTTTTTTACCCTTTCAGGCGTGCCTATACCGCCGCCACTTATGACGAACTATTTTTCTTTGGGGTTAATTATAAAATACTCATTATTACCGCACAGGTCTTAGGTTTCGCCGTTTCAAAGGGTTTAGGAATCAAATATGTCTCCGAAATGCAACCTGCAAATAGGGCAAGAAATCTGATTCTTATTATTCTTTTATCATGGCTTTGTTATCTCTTTTTTGCTTTAGTACCTGCGCCTTATAACTTGTTTTTTATCTTTCTGGCAAGCTTACCTTTGGGTATGGTATATGGAATTATGCTTGGATTTCTTGAGGGTAGGCGAGTAACTGATTTATTAGTAGCGGTGCTAACTGCTTCGTTTATTATGGGCTCAGGTTTTGCCAAAAGTATAGGTAAATGGGTAATGACAACATTAGAAGTAAGTGAATTCTGGATGCCTTTTGTGGCTTGTGCTATTATGCTTATCCCATTTAGCTTCTGTGTCTGGTTGATGGCGCAGATACCCCCACCAAGTCAGGCTGACAAAGCTAGTCGTTCTGAAAGAAAGCCTATGCAAAAAGAAGATAGACGGGCATTTATTAAAGAGTTTACCCTAAGTCTTACCATTTTTGTAATCTCTTATATATTGCTTACCACATTTCGCGAATTCAGAGATAATTTTGCCCCAGAAATATGGAAGACATTAGGTTATGGCAATAATTCGGCCATTTTTACACAGACCGAAATTCCAATTGCCATTACGGTTTTAGTAATCATGGCAGCTATGCGTTGGGTACAAAATAACTATAAGGCATTTGTGATTATAGAGTGCCTGATGCTTTTAGGTGGTGCATTAATTGGTGTCAGTACTTTGCTTTATCAGCAAGGTTTATTATCTCCGGTTAGCTGGCTGACACTCTTAGGCTTGGGACTCTATATGGCGTATGCTATGTGCAATAGCCTGTATTTTGAGCGGATGATTGCCGCCTTTAAACAGTCGGGTACTGTGGGTTTTATGATTACCTTTGCCGATTATTATGCCTATCTGGGAAGCATTCTGGTACTTTTTTACAAAAACTTCTTCCAGAAAACCATCAATTACCATGAGTTCTTTATCTATCTGTCTTATACAATTTCTATTGTCTACATACTCCTGATTTTACTTTCTATGTGGAATCTAAAAATGTATCACGATTTTTCAAATCGTAAAAAAGAAAACTAAGATGTACAAAATAAAGGAAGAATATCGAAGATATTTGCCTCATCTC
>CBIHRH010000028.1:0-16966 GCA_966212365.1 uncultured Emticicia sp.
GTAATTGGATTTATTACGATTGCAAGATAATTAATAACTCGGCTATGGGTGAGCAAGGATTTTCCGGTTCACTCATAACCTTATAAAACAAAGGAGCTTTAACCGAAGAATGCTATAAAATTCATCTGGAATTTTGCTAAATCTGGCAAGGTTTTAGGTGCTTTTACAAAGCAAAATGTTGAATGACGCATATATCGGAAATTAGTCAAAAAAGGAGTTTTTTTATGGAAAAGGCTTTAAAAATTGATTGTTTTAATGATAAATGAAAAAAATTTGATAATTAAAATTCTTAATGTAACTTTGTTTCGCTATTGAGTATAATTGGGCTTAGACAAAGTTTTATGCTAGGTCTTTACTATTAATTGAGTAAAATATGAAAAACTTTACAAACCTGAAAAGCAGGTTAGCTACGCTATTTTTCGTAGGCTTATTCTCTGTATCTTTTCACACCTACGCGCAACAGGAAGCGATGTTTTCACAGTACATGTTTAATACAATGGCTATCAACCCGGCTTATGCGGGTAGTCGTGATGTATTAAGTCTGACTGCTCTCGGACGCTATCAGTGGATCGGAGTACCCGGGGCCCCTACTACCTACACTTTCTCGATGGACATGCCTATCAGCAGTGAGAAAATGGGACTGGGTTTACAGGCCTCTTACGATGGTATCGGTCTTGCCAAAAACACAGGTATTTATTTGACTTATGCTTATCGGGTGAAAGTAGGCCCACGCTCAACACTATCATTTGGTGTACAGGGTGGTGCTGTCAACATTCGTTGGGCATTATCAGATGCTAAAAACGTTGCCGGTGGGGATAACGTATTCAGTGGAAACTATGATATCAACAAGATTTTGCCTAACGTAGGTGGTGGTATCTATTTAAGTAATGATAGGAGTTACATAGGGTTTTCATGTCCTCAGATCCTGCAAAATCCTTTGACCAACTACAACTATTCAAGCTCAGATTCTGCTGCTGCCAAGAAAAGCCGTACACAACGTCACTTCTTCCTGATGATGGGCTTTGTGATTGGCAAAGGTAATTTCAAAATCAAGCCTTCAACCATGATTCGTTATACAGAAGGAGCGCCTTTGGGCTTTGATGGAAACGTCAACTTCTGGATAAAAGATAAAATCTCATTTGGTATCTCCGGCCGTATTGGTCAGTTTCAGAACTTCGGTCAGAAAGATGCCTTCAATGCTGCTGTCGGTATGTTAGAATTACAGCTAACCCCTCAATTCAGATTAGGTTATGCCTATGATTTTACATCTAACCGATTGAACGACCCAAGTAAAAAAGGTATCGACCGTGTGATTGGTATTCCTACCCATGAAGCCATGCTTAGATATGAGTTTGGCTATGCTAAGAATAAAATCCTAACTCCAAGGTATTTCTAATAGTAAGTTTCGTTTTAACATTTACAGGTGTCAGAAAAATCTGAAAGAGTCATTTTTTTCTTGCACTATGGTTTCATATGCAATCATTTTTACAAAACTGAGCGATTTTAAATTCAGCAACAATGACTGTCAGGTTAAATATCATCGGGGCCATCTTTATGGCAACTCTATTCATAGGTAGAGTACAAGCGCAGGAAGCATTGCTTAAAGCTGCCCAGCATCACTATGAAAGTCTTAGCTATATCAAAGCCATTGATGCTTATGAGTCTGCTTTGGCGAAGAAAGGAATTACTGAGCAACAAAAGTTAGACGCCAGAATCAAATTGGCCGATAGCTATACGAAAATCAAGGACACTCAGAGCGCTGAACGTGTATATCGTGAGATATTCGAAGGCAGCACCGGAGAATTGTCTGACGATAGAGTTCCGGTAGCCCTGAAATATGCTCAGATACTTGCCAGCAATGGTAAATACAAAGAAGCGCAGGAAATGTATGACAAATATACCCGTAAGGTAGAAGACGACCCTCGTGGAAAAGGTTTTTCTAAACTGTATAACGACGTGAGCGTATTGTCTAAAAATGCCAACTGTTACAAAGTAGATTATTTGTCAATCAATACCAATTCATCAGATTTCAGCCCGTCTTATTTCAAAAATGGTTTGGTTTTCGTTTCAAACCGCCGTAGCACTACGGGCGTTCGTCGTGTTTTTGGCTGGAATGATACTCCTTTCCTTGATTTATATTTCTTAGATAACGTTTCTGCCATTGGTGGTCAGGCGGCCGGATTGGGTGCAGGAACAGAAGAAGCCAGAACACCTCGCAAAAGAAGCGGTGGTAATGGCACTACCCTTGGCTCGGACGAATATACTGCGCCAACAGCCAATGACACACGCACTATCGGAACTTATGGAGGCACTAATGTTGGCTTGGGGTTAGGCTATGGCGACAAACCTCAGACGGAATCTGACCGAATGAGTGGTTCTATTAACTCAAAATATCACGAAGGCCCCTCGGCATTCTTTAAAGATGGCTCAAAAGTAGTTTTCACCCGTAACAACTTCCTGAATGGTAAAACCAAAAGAAGTTCGGATGGTATTACGAAATTGAAATTATATATCGGAGAAGCGAATAAAGACGGCTGGAAAAATATCAAAGAATTACCTTTTAACAGCGACGATTATTCAACAGGACACCCTGCTCTATCGCCAGACGAAAAATTATTATTCTTTGCCTCTGATATGCCAGGTGGTTTTGGTGGTACTGACTTGTATGTGTCCCGGTATGATGGAAGTAGCTGGACGGCTCCTGTCAATCTGGGTAAAAACGTTAATACAAAAGGAAATGAAATGTTCCCGTTTGTAGATGATAAAGGCAATTTATACTTCTCTTCTGACGGACATGCAGGTTTAGGGGAACTAGATATTTTCTTTTCGCAATTAGATGGTACTACGCCTAAAGGACGTGTTATTAACTTAGGTTCACCTATCAACTCAAGCAAAGATGATTTCGGTATCCTGACTGACGGTTTCCGTAAAGCAGGTTATTTCAGTTCGAACCGTAAACGTGGTGGCGATGATGATGACATTTACAAATTCGATCGTGAATGTGAGTTGAAAGAGGGTTGTGATTTGATTATTGCCGTATATGATGCCGAAACCAAAATGCCTTTAGATAATGCCAAAATTGTTTATGAAGACAAAGATGGTACTATCAAAGAGAAAATGAGCGATGCCGATGGTAGTGTAAAACTGGAAGGTTTAGAGCAAGATACAGAATTTACATTTAGGGCAACACGTGAAGGCTATAATGCCAACACAGTTAGTTTCTCAACCAAAGATTGTGATAATGAGCCATCACGTCTGGAGATTCCGATGAGCAGACCAAAACCTGCTGTTGATTCTACTACATTGGCTAATAATAATCCGAATGCGCAAAGTGGTTATACTGGTAATAATCCAAGCAGTGCGTTGCCTGGTAACAGATGTTTCTTGAAAGGCAAGGTAACTATGCAAGGCACTAACCAGCCTATTGCAGGGGTACTGGTGACTTTACGCAACGAATGTGATAACAGTACACAGACTGCTACCACCGATGCCACTGGCACTTACCGCTTCCAGGTGGTTGAGGGCTGCGATTATACCGTTGAAGGCACTAAAGATAATTTAGGTTCAAAAGGCAAACGTATCCGCCGTTTGAGTTGTAAGAATGGAGATGTTACTGCTGATATCCAGATGTTCAGCATAGGCGATATAGTTCAGGTTGACAATATCTATTTTGAATATGGCAGATACAACCTACGCCCTGATGCAAGAGCCGGACTAGATAAACTGGTAAAATTGATGCGTCAGTATCCAAACATGAAAGTAGAGCTCCGTGCGCATACCGATAGCCGTTCTGATTCAGATTTCAACCAGACATTATCTGATAATCGTGCTAAATCTTCTGCCAATTACCTATTCAAAAGAGGTATCAGCCGCAGCCGTGTCGAATTTAAAGGTTATGGTGAAACCATGCTTGTGAATAACTGCGCTGATGGTGTGACCTGTACAGAAGAACAACACGCATTGAACCGTCGTACAGAGATTAAAATTCTGGAAATGAATTAATAAAACCAACAAACTTATATAATCAAGAGCCATTTCCTTCGGGGAATGGCTCTTTTGATTTTATAGCTTAAAATCTTCATTTATAGCATCTCCTCCCCCTATTCCTGGAACTTTATCAGTGAATTCATAATTTTTCTTTGAAGTTAATTTCTTAATTCTTACTTTTGCACCACAAAACCAGCAAGGTTTTAGGGCCTATAGCTCATTCGGTTAGAGCAACTGACTCATAATCAGTAGGTGCCTGGTTCGATCCCAGGTGGGCCCACCAACATCCCAAAAAGCTATACTTTCGTGAGTATAGCTTTTTTTGTTTTCAGCCTGAACAGCAACCTGAATCTATTGGTATTCCCAAAAATGGCATAAGTTTTGCGCAAAATAATGTGCTGTTCGACTAAAGCCTGGAAAGATAAATGTCCCGACTATTTTATAAGAACATAGCAATTAATCAATTCCTTAGACAGTATGAAAAAATACGAATTCATTGACTATGCACGCGGGTTCTCTATCTTTACTATAGTCATTTATCATTTTCTGTTTGCTTATCCTTTACCCACTTATCTTAATTATGCCAAAAGCTTTGGCGGAGCAGGCATACACTTATTCTTCTTTGTTTCAGGTTTCGGACTCACCTTATCAAAATACATAGATTATCAGACATTTCTTAAGCGTAGGTTAATCAAGGTTTTATTACCTTACTACATAACAATAACCTTAATTTTTCTTATCAATCTATTCATTAAGGTTTATGATGTGAATTTTGTGGCATATCTTAGCCATATTTTACTATTCAAAATGTTTGTGTCAGATTATATGACCTCTTATGGTGCACAGTTCTGGTTTATATCTACTATTGTGCAGTTCTATTTAATATTCCCATTATTATTGTGGTTCTTAAAATCTGAAAAATATAAGTTATTCATCATTATAACTATAGTGATTTCGTTAGGCTATAGCTTTTTTATTTCGTTTGTATTGCCTGAGGGTGGAGAAGCCTTTAAAAGATTCTTTATTCAGTACTTATGGGAGTTTGCCCTTGGTATGGTGGTGGCCAGAACCGGAATGTTAGATAAATTGACAATGGCTCCCCTTTGGTATTATTTCCTGATAGCGGTCGTTTGTCTTGGGCTTACAGGGGTTTTAGCCATTAAAGGAGGCACTATAGGCAAAAACTTAAATGATGTCTTTTCTTTTCTTGCCTATTCTTCAATTACAATCATTCTTTTCAGAACCATCCCACCTTTAAACAAGTTTTTTCTGTGGGTGTCAAAGTTCTCGTTTTCATTGTATCTGACACATATGTTTTTATATGATTATCTGAACGCAATCTATGGTCTCTCTTTCATGACTCCACTTGTAATGGTAATTTTATTGATAGTTACCTTAGCCTATAGCTACTATTATGACATCTTGTTGAATAAGGTAACTGGAGCAATAACAAATTCCAAAAAGGAGAATTGAACTATAGATAAAATTTTAAGTTTGTTAAAGAGTATATCTGTTTTGGTGAGCCTACCGGAATATTTTCATGTAACGGTTTCACCACGGTCATTTAACGATGTAAGCCACCTTTTACACGGTTGATAAACTCAATAATAATATCACGTGCTTTGTAATTGCTCGTTGGTAAAACAATCACTTCGTTTAACGCCCTTTAGGTATTTATAGTTTTTTGGGTCCTTGCTATTTTAAACCTCTTTATGTTTAAGTTAAAGCTTCGTTAACCTATTCTTCTCATAATTTTGAACTTTAGTGTTTAGACTCTAATTTTGATTATAATCTAATTCTTTATGAGAAAAGCTTTCTGTTCTGCCAGCTTACTATGGCTTGTTTTTGCTTGTTTACACACGGTTTTTGCTAGTGGTCAGAACTATAAAATAGAAGAGGCTTCTCACAGTTTTTCATCTCTTTGTTCTTTTAAACCTCTTCCTAAATTGAGGTATATTGATGCAAAAGATTTATATAAATACAAACCAAGTACGGGAATTTTCCTAAATCAGTCAACTTCAAATCTTATTGACCAGGAGAGTAATTGGAGTCAGATGCTTGGTTTTGACCCTGTGCGTTTTTCTCTAAAAGTCAGCAAAGATTCTTTAAGAATAGATGAAGAGTTTGAAATTGTGATAACTGCAGAATATATAAAGATAAATCCGAGAGCAATCTTCACGCTGGAAAGCTTTAATGAATATACGCTTAGATTATTAATTCCGGAAGGTTTTATTAATACTGGTGGTGACTATTATGACTTTATTAAAGGAAAAGTAAGTGAAAACAGCCATAAACAGATATATACCTTAAAAGGCAAATTCGTAAACATTAGTAATAGTTCATGCTTTACTCTCTTAAGAAGCCATAATGAAGCTGATGTTAACAGTTTTTTTATTAAAAAGGCTCAATATTGTATCACTGTAAGTGAGGATCATAAACAACCTGTTTTAGATGATGGAATATCAAACCTAACCGAGAAATTTGTTGCTCATAGAGCTCACAAACTCAGCATTAAACATACTTTACCGAATTCACTTAAAAATTGGCAAATAAAACGCCTCGAACTTATCAAAAATATTGAACAAAATGCAGGAATTTACAACAATTCTGATTTGCCTTTGAATATGAAAGTACATGGCGAACAGCAACTCGAAGGTTACAAAATACAAAACATTACTTTTCAGGTTCGAAAGGGAGTTTACGCCACCGCTAATCTTTTCATTCCAGACAATAAGGGGCCTTCTCCTGCTGTTCTAGACTTACATGGACATAATGCCACCGGGCGTTTTGATGCTAATGTTCAATACCCTTTGCATAAATTGGCCAGAAATGGTTTTGTCTGTTTAAGTATTGATAGCTGGGGTTCGGGTGAACGTAGTACGCAACACGGGATATTTGACTATCATGGAGGAAATTTGGGAGCCAATTTATTCGACATCGGCGAAACACTTTTGGGCGCTCAGGTAATGGATAATCGCCGTGCAATAGATCTGCTTATTTCATTAAGTTTCGTTGATAAAAACAATATTGGAGTAACAGGTGAAAGTGGTGGAGGTAATCAAACCCTATGGATAGCCGCCTTAGACGAACGTCTTAAAGCCGCTGTGCCAGTTGTAGGTATAGGTACATTTGAGGCGTATTCTACTGGACATAGTTGTGTTTGTTCAGTGCTTCCCAAAGGTTTGACTTTTGCTGAAGAAAGCGACATTGTTGCTTTAATTGCACCTCGCTATATACGTATATATTCGGCTAATCAGGATTCTAATCCAATCCTCTTTCCTTCCGAGATGTTAAAAACATATAATCGTGCGAAACCAGTTTTTTCACTTTATCAAAAAACCCAGAATATTAGTTATCAACGGTTTGATGCCCCCCACACATATAGTGTCGAAATGGCCGACAGTATGGTAGTATGGTTTAGTAGAATCTTAAAAAATATACCTCACCCTTCGATACAATTAATTACTTTTCCGATTAATCCTTCAATTATTATTAAACAATGGGTTTTTGAGAAAGGGAAAAGACCAGCAGATATTAAAAGTACATCAGTCTATTGTTCAGAAAAAAGTCTTAGTTTAAAATCACAAACTACAAACCATCCGAAGGAAGAAATTGAAAGATTGTTTTCTTTGAAAAATAATCCAGCTAAAGATGCTATAGATTTTGAAAAAACAGATGTTTGGCAAATGATTGAGCTTGCAGATTTGCATAAATTGCCCGTTTATGTTTCTGCGGGTAAAGAGCCTAAGAATATAGTTTTACATCTTTTTAATAAAGTAGATTTATCGAAAAATATTGAACCTGACGCAATTAATATTTGGGTGGGATTATTCGGAAAAAGTGAACAGACCTCTCCATTAATACTAAAATATGACAATTCTATAGCTGAATTGCATACTTTGGCCAAAAGTAATCTTTGGGTAAATGAAAGTAGTATTGGTATTTGGTATAGTGAAATCAAAGCGGTAGTGAATGCTTTGAAAAAGAGGTATCCGATATTACCAATTTCGATAAAAACCGAAAAAGAAATAGCCATTGCAGCTATTTTGCATTCGATTGATGAACCCATGATTAAACAAATCGAAACATCAGAATCTCCCCTAAGCTACGTATTTGATTCAAAATTAATTGGTTATGATAAAGGTTATATGGGTAGTCATATTCCAGGGTTGCTCACTTGGGGTGATTTATCAGATTTAGTGGCTTTTTCAAATGCTGATATTTCATTTAATAATGCCAGAAGTTTTGCGGGAAGAAAATTAGACCTAATTGAATTAGAGGCTTTTAAAACAGAATTTGTACAAAAGCGAGCATTGAGAAATAATCAATCATTCCTGAAATTTAATTAAGCGGTCTTTACCAGAAGATTGTAATTACTTGATTAAAGATTTCGTATAATTATTTTGAAAGAAAATAAGACAATTAACAACTATGCCAATAGAATATAAAGTTTGCTCAAAAGAAGATATAACACAATTAATTGCTGTAGCCATCCAATCTTACAATGAACACTATACCCATTTATGGCATGATAAAGGCAAAAACTATGTAAAAAATAGTTTTAACAGCGAACAATTATCAAAAGAAATGGAGCATCCTAATGCTATTTTTTTTCTGGTCCTAGTTGATAGTATACCATCAGGTTTTGTAAAATTGAATATTGATAAAGCCATTGATGCTTATACCTCAGATGAAGCACTCGAATTAGAGCGCATTTATTTTCTGAAAAATGCTGCAGGAAAAGGCTTAGGCAAAGAGACGCTTTCTATGATTACAACGTTTGCAAAAGACCGGGGCAAAAAACTTATCTGGTTAAAAGCCATGAAAGGTGGAGAAGCACAAGGATTTTATCAAAAACAGGGATTTGAGTTAATCAATGAAACCACTTTAACTCTTCCGCATATAAAAGAAGAGCATAGAGGAATGGTAGTGATGTTAAAGGAAATATAACCTACCTATACCTCTTTAAACATAATATAACTATCCACCAGCCCAAACTCCTGATGCCTGAAGCCTTTAGGGGTTGTACCAATGATACGAAAGCCCAGTTTTTGCCAGAGATCTACAGCTACCTTGTTGGTACTTACCACAATATTAAACTGAATGCCATAATAGCCTTTCTCTTTAGCAAATTGTAAGGAATGCTCACAAAGCAGCCCTCCTATCCCCTTACCTCTATGATTTGGGCTTACCATATAGCCACAATTCGCAATATGATTTCCCAAACCCAATTGATTAGGTTTTATGAAATAAGTACCCACTATTTCATCATTCTCTATTGCTACGAATGTATCCATAATGTCGGCAAACCAATAGGCTTGCAACGAAGATTTAGGTGTATCAGGGCTAAAAACATAGGTATCACCTGTCTTTATGACATTCGAAAATATTTCACATACCCCATCGTAATCTGCTTCCTTCGCTTTTCTTACAATCATTTTCTTATCGCTTTTCGCTGAACTTATTTTAGCAAAAGTATCATTTCGACTCCTATTTCAGAATAATTGATATATATATTTTCTCCATATTACCTCAATAAAAAAGCTACGCCCGAAAGTGTAGCTTTCAATTCTTATCCATTCGGCTTATGCCTCAATATCGTACACCAGTAGCGGTATATCAGTCTTATTAATAATCTCTTTCGATTTACTCGGATTAATTAACTCTGAAAGAAAGTTATGATGATGGCCCGCCACTACCAACAAATCTGCCTTATGTGTATGTGCTGAATTTAACAATCCCTCGCTCACATCGTCAGCCTTGATAGCTTCAAAAGCAAACTTCTCTTTAGAAAAACCATCCTGTATATCTTTCAATAATTGCTCATCGTCCTGAACATTTAATTCAAAATCAGCATTTACCTTGATTAAGGTTACTTTTGAATGGAATTCCTTACCAAATTCAAAAACCTTAGCCAATACTCTCTTCTCCTCTGATTCTAATTCAGTACCATAAATAATATTCTTAAAAGATGGTGTATGGCTATTGGCCGGAACAATCAATACAGGTACACTCGTGTTATTAACAACACTTGTGGTCGTGCTTCCCGTTAATCTGTCAAAGAAAGAAGTATCAGGTGTTTTGCCTACAATAATGAGGTCAGCTTTTTTTGTTTTAGCAAGATCGGCAATGCTGGATGATAAACTTCCAACCATCATTTCACTACGTACGTTTATATGCTTTTCTTTTAAAGAATCTACAATTCCTTTTAATTGTAATTCATAATTCTTTACCATTTCTTCTTGCAACGTCGATGGAGCTATGGTATCATAAGCCAGATTCGGGTCTAAGGGCACCACAGGAAAATAAATATGTACAACTAATAATTCGGCGTTGAACTGCTTGGCTAAAAATGTAGCATATGCTAAGGCGCTATCAGAGCTTTCTGAAAAATCTGTAGCTATTATTATTTTTTTCATCGATTTATTGATTATTTGGATATACGAAAATTAGTCAAAAAATATGTACCACCAGGGCATTCAATATTAAGTATCTATAAAGTTTCCTAATTTTGTGTTTCTCATTTTCCTATACATATAAGCCATATACGGATACAATAGTTTTAGATTTCATAAAAAATGCAAGCAGATAGATTAATTAGTTTGGAAATTGAAAATTTCTATACACAAACTTCCGAAGAAGCACGGCTCCAATTAGGATTAGGCCCTTTGGAGTTTGAACGAAATAAAGATTTAATGCAACGCCATTTACCTGCCTCGAAAGGAGTAATATTAGACGTTGGCGGAGGTCCGGGAGCATATTCAGAATGGCTATCCGGCCTGGGCTATACTGTTCATCTGATTGACCCTGTACCGAAGCATATCAAACAAGCTACCAAAAGAGCCAATAGTCTGAAAAAACCTTTCAAAGCTACTCTTGGCGAAGCAAGACAATTAAATTTTGCGGATGACTCTGTCGATGTCGTTATTTTACATGGCCCTTTGTATCATTTACAGGATAAAGAGGCCCGAATAACAGCCATTCAAGAAGCGAAAAGAGTATTGAAGAAAAATGGTATAATATTAGGTTTTGCTATCAATTATGCAGCTTCTACTATTGCAGGACTATTAAACGGCTTTATGTATGAGCCAGGATTTATAGAAATGTGTAAGCAGGAACTATTAACAGGTATACATACTCCACCCAAAAACGTGCCCGGCTCATTAGCAGAAGCCTATTACCATAAACCCTCGCAGCTGATTGGTGAATTTGCAGAAGCGGGACTTGAATTTATCAATATCTATGCAGTAGAGGGTGTGATATGGTTGGATAAAAAGTATTTTGAAAGCAGAGGAGATGCTAAAAAAAAGCAGTCATTAATGGATTTGTTAAAAATTACCGAAAATGATCAGGCGTTGTTAGCCTTAAGCCCTCATATGATGATAGCCACCAAGAAAATATAATATTGAAGTTTATAGGTGCCGAGAAATTAAAATATGTTTTAAGCCGGAAATGGGCAAATATTTACTCATTTCTGGCTTTTGTTTTAATCATATATCTTTTATATTTGGCTATATAAAACCTATGATTGTTTTAAAACTATCCCATAATGGCCAATATTAAAAATTTCAGAGCTTTCTTAGCTAAACAACAAAAAGACGAACCTACCTTCTCATTGAGCGGAATCGAAGAAAAACTGGAATTGCCGACTTTATTACTTCAACATTTTATAAAGGGCCGAAAGGATTTAGGAGAATATTCCGATAAAGTCGTTGATTTTTTCTCATCTATTGGCTACGACGATAATGTGGCTTATTAAGTAAGTTTTACGTTGGTCTAAGACTCTCAATCATTTTGCGGAACTGCGAGGGTGTGGTTCCTTCATATTTTTTAAAAAGCCGACTGAAATATGACTGATCTAATAAACCTACTTCTGTAGCTATTTCGTTGATGGATAAATTGCTTTGGTATAAAAGTACTTTTGCCTCCAAAACAATGGCCTCATCTATCCATTTCGTAGGAGATTTACCTGTTGCAGCTTTTACTGATTTATTGAGATGATTGGGTGTTACATGTAATAAAGACGCATAATCACTTACCAAGTGCCTGTTTTTGATATGTATAAATAACAACTCTCTGAATTTATTCGAAATCTCTATAGCCTTTAATTGAGCAATACCTGAAACGGATTTATAAATACTATTTACCTCACACAACAAAGCGATCAGATAAGATTGAATAATCTCACGGTTTTGTAGTCCATTCACTTCATAATCAATCAGTATCCGCTCTAATAATTGTCTGATAAAACCGGAGGTCTGTGTATCTAAACTAATTTTAGGATTACCCCAGGCTCGTAGAAATTCGAAATCTTTCAGCAAATCATTCTTTGCCAGCTTCCCTATCATTACATCATCATGAAAACTGATTAAATAACCTTTATTAATATCTACATTATCGAAAGAAAAAACCTGCCCTGCCGCCACTACCAGACATTCATCTTTTACAATCTTATAAGTTTCGCTACCAATTCTCATGATGGCTTCACCTTCGGTGAGATATATAAAAGTATGTGTATTGGTTCTGGCCGGGGGCACGGGCAGTTTCATCAGACGTATCAACTCCTCTACCCTTACAATAAAAAACTTATGATGTTCGGTTTTCAGGATGGCATCCAACTGCGCTCCACTTTGGATGAAGTTATTTCGGTAAGATTCCGCATTAAAGGTTTTTATCTGGCGACTCTTAGGCAACTTTCTGATAGTCTTTACCTTAATACACTATTCTTTTTCAAAATGTTTCGCCAGGAATTCAAAAATCTTATCAAAGTGCTTTAAAGGTTCTATGTGGCCTCCCTCTATAGCAATATGCTCATAATAATGACTGAAGTGTTTAGCTTTTAATCTTGCTATGATTGCCTCCGACATAGGCGCTGAGCCCCACATTTCATCTTTGGTGGCAGACAACAGCAGAACAGACCCATTAATTTCTTCAACCTTTATCAAGGCTTTTTCAACAGCTACCGTATCTTTCAGCATCGTATCAAATGCTAAACGTAAATCGCGTTTGATTAGCGCAGGCACGGTTTCTTCCGAAACAGGCACATAAGGCACTTCTTTGCCCTGATATGTCCAGGAAGAAGTAGATAAATGACTCGTCAGACCCGGAAAAGCCACATGGCAAGGCACTATGGCTACTACACATGTAATATCATCGAAATGGCTAGCCAGGAGTAGCGCCAGCTCCCCTCCTTTCGAGCCACCAATTACTGCAATTTTACTTTTATCGATTTTAGGATTTTTCGTAGCTTCTATAATTGCATTGTGTACTTTCTCTAAGGAGATACGGTCTAAAGTATCAGGTGCGCCTTTGGCAGCAAAATAGCCTAATTCTAAAAAAGCATAGCCTTTTTTAATAAATTCATCCCGTGTTGGTTTCCAATAATTACTGGCCCAGGGGTTGCCACCTTCCGAGCCTCCCAAGCCTACTATCAGGGTTTGTTTATCTGATTCTCCAACAAATAATTGGCTATTAACACCCGGAGTAGCAAGAGTTTGAGAGAAACTGTTGAAAGAAAGAATAGTGAGTAAAGCTACTAATAAAGATTTAAAATGATTCATTTGATTGGTTGGTTAATGAAATACAGCACAAAATTGAATGCAATATTTCTCTTAACTTTTGACCTAAATCAAAAAATCACTTTTCGGCTCTGATTCTGCTTAAGGTTTCCTGAGTGATGCCCAGATAAGAAGCTATCATCCCTAATGGAATACGATGATAGATACCTTTATACACCTCACAAAAATGCTCGTATTTCTCTTTAGCAGTAGTAAAGCGCATAGAAGTGATACGCTCAATAAGATAACCGAAAGTACTCCCCATTGAAAGACGAGCGTAGCGCTCCATTTCCGGAAAGTTATTAAACAAAAACATCAAATCATGTACTTCTAATATATAGACATCGGTTTGCTCGATGGCATCTATATAATACAAATCCAATTTATGTTGCATAAAACTACGTGGTGAATTTGTCCAGTCACCCTCACAACTAAAATACTCGCTTACTTCTCTACCCTCTTTCAGAAAATATATACGCAGCAAACCTTTCTGAATAAAATAGCTCTTCGTGCATATTCTATCTGCCGAATGTAACATCTCTCCTTTTGCGAAAGTCCTGAATGTAATCCGTTTGGTAAGCTCTTCTTTTAATTGGTCGCTTACCTTTATATATTGCGCAAAATGATTGAGAAATTCTATCATCAGAAAGCGATTAAATATTTAGCCCGAAGCAAGAAAAATTGTTAATTCTGAAATAACTTCCTATCAGCCCAGAAAGTACCAAAAGGGATAACCGATACCAATAAAGCCAGGAGCGTTTTACGGAGATTCCAGTTTTGCTCAATTTTTATCTGAATAACTGCCAGTACATATAGAATAAACAAAAGTCCATGAACCAAGCCGAAAGTCTTGTTAGGGGCAGGATTATCAAATGCGTATTTGAGCGGCATGGTGATAAATAATAGTACTAAGAACGATACTCCTTCTATAAAAGCCAATATGCGAAGTCTGCCTAATTGTGTTTTTAACAAATTTATCATGGGTGCAAGTATTTAAAAATTTCTAAAAAGAGGCCTGAACCATGGGATGGCCAGTAGAATAAGTACCAAAGCAATAGAGAAATAAATGGTAATAGTTTTAAACTTGGCATGGTCAGCCGTTGCGCGCTTGGCTATGGAGCTACCAATAGTCATGACTACTATAGCGCTAAACATTAAAGCGATGTGATAGATTCCGAAGAACCAGATTTCATGATTGCCTCCTGAACCACTTTTCATAAAAAACTGTGTGATTGGACTCAACACGAAGTACAAAGTAAATCCTATCAACAATTGTGTATGGCTGATGGTACCAGCCAACATACGAGCCAGGCTATCTGCTTTATTGAAGGTACGTTTACTGATTAATCCGTGAAAACTTCTGCCAAGAGAATAAAGCAAGCTTATTAAGACGAGCCAACGAAAAATAGAATGAAAAAAAACAAATATCCTGCACATAAACACCTGATTTTTTGCACAAAATTAGGTAAATACGCCTATCGGATGTTAGGATTGATGAATCAAAAAACCGGACTTTTCAATCATTTTCCTTGTCGGGCAACTTTTAACCCTGATAATTATAAACCCATTCGAGTACATCTCCATCATCAGGGTCGTCTACAACACCTACACAAGTAAAGTTATTTTTCTCTAACACTCTACACGAAAACTTATTTTCAGGAAGCGTACGGGCAGTAACTCTTACTTTAGGGTCTGTGTTCAATGATAAATCAACCAATAATTTACAAATAGCTGTTCCTATTCCCTGGTTCTGGTATTTTTCCATCGTTCCATAGGCAATTTCTATCGTCTCATTTATAGGCTTACCTTTTATACCGGCACTACCTATTATGGTGTCATCTTCTTTCACAAAATAGCAAATCCAGGGTGGTATATACCCTACTTTTTCATAAAATTCAACAGTCATCTCTACTAATTCCTTGCATTCAGGGTTACTCATTAATTCCTCGTTCTCGTCCAGATATTCTTTAATAGGTACTAATTCCATGGTTGTAATTGATTCTTTTTAAAATAACACTCTTTTGCTTAAAATAAGGGCCAAAAGTACTGATTCTTCTGAAAAACTTTAGAGTTATTTATTCAAATTTATTATTTCTTTCTTCTTACAGTCTTCTTTTCAGCCGAATTTTAAATAAATTACTTGGCATTATTTTTGCTAATTTTTCTTAAAAAAGTACCAAACTTTATTTTACTTTCATTTACTGCTGGTTTTCGTTCATCAGAAATGCCCTCTACAACTTTGTATTAATACCTTATAATAGTACCGCTTAGCTAAGATTAGTCCTAATAAAATTACACCATGAATTACAAAATTTTATTATTTTCTTGTTTTCTAGTATTTCATTCAGTTGTCGGGCAAGTTGTTAGACCCTCATTCAGGCATATCTCTACTAACGAAGGCTTGTCTCAAGGGCATGTTACTGCTATTCTTAAGGATAAACAAGGCTTTATGTGGTTTGCCACATACGAAGGGCTCAATAAATTTGATGGATACCGTTTTTTTATTTACAAACACTCTGTTGATGATAGTCTAAGCCTGAATAATAATATTGTCAATGACATTCTAGAAGACAATGATGGAAATATATGGGTAGGTACTGCTACGGGACTAGATAGGCTTAACAGAGAAAAAGATAATTTCTCACACTTCTTTGCTTCTAATAAATCAGTAGTTATACACGACATATTTGAGGATAGCAAGCAACGAATCTGGCTAGGAACAACTGACGGCCTATATCTGATTAATACTGCAAATGGCAGCTTTAAGGTTTTCAGACATGAAGATAATAATAAAAACAGCCTGAGTGATGATACAATTGACAGAATAGTAGAAGATAAAGATGGCAAATTATGGATAGGTACCAGAAATGGCCTGAATAAATTTGACCCTGCTACCAACATTTTTATACATCATTTTAGCGATTCTAAAAATCCTGCTAATAGCCTTGTCGCTAACTGGGTTAAGGCACTATTCAAAGATAGTAACAACAATATCTGGATAGGCACGCAACGTGGTGGGGTGTCGAGGTACAATGTTGCTGATGGTACTTTTACCACCTTTCAACACGACCCTAAAAATCCTACCAGTATTGGTTATAACGATATCTTATCTTTCGTTGAAGATCCTGCCGGAAATATATGGGTGGGTACCGAAAACGGCGGTATCAGTATATATGGTGTAAGAACCAAGACTTTTCAGACTTTTTCGAATGATGCCAATGATAGAAGCAGCCTTAGTAATAACTCGGTATATAATATGTATATCGATGATATTGGTAATATATGGGTGGGTACCTATTCGGGCGGCGTTAATTTCTTGCCTAAATTCGGCAATAAGTTTGCCTTATACAAAGAAGGCAACCCCATCAATGGCCTGAAAAATAGTAGTATACTTTCTATTGCCGGAGATGCGGATGGTAATG